>DATGTP010000007.1:0-56728 GCA_035301825.1 Pseudogracilibacillus sp.
GTTTAAGTGTGATTCAATTTTGTCTATTTACGCTTGTATTCTTCTTTACTGTCAAGCTTGAAATGGTGGCTCTTTGGATTATATTAGCAAGTTTATTTATCTTTTTATTCCATCGTTTATATATAAAAAAGAAACTCTTTCATCATTAGTATGGTGAAGGAGTTTCTTTTTCTTTACCAGTCTTGTTTAGACCAATATATTTGGGCAAATACCTTTGCAGCGATAGGCATTGCTTTTTCATTGAAATCAAATTTTGGGTGATGATGTGGATATGTTTCCTCTAATTGGGCCCCTGTAAAGAAAAAGGCACCGGGAATATCATGTAAATAATAAGCGAAATCTTCCGCTCCCATTTGCGGCTTGTTTTCGGTGACCATTTTGACGTCACTCACTTCATGAGCTACATTTAAAATGTGATTGGCTTCATCATCATTATTAATTAATGGTGGATATCCTTTCGCATAAGTAAATTCATAATCTGCCCCATGTGTTAAACAAATGCCTTTAATGACATTGTCGATTTCATCTTTAATGGCATCTTGGATGGATGGGTCTAAATAACGAACCGTTCCGACAAGTTTAGCTTGATCTGCAATGACATTAAAAGCAGTACCTGCTTGGATTTGTCCAACAGTAACGACTGCTGTTTGTAAAGGGTCTAGTCTACGGCTTATGATTTGTTGTAGTTGACTGACGACTTGTGATGCGATAACAATTGCGTCTTTTGTTTCATGAGGGTATGCTCCATGTCCACCTTGCCCAATAATATTAATTTCGAAGCGATCTGCTCCAGCCATTAATACGCCTGGTCTCGTTTCGATATGTCCAAAAGGAGTTGTTGACCATAGATGTGTACCATAAATATAATCAACATCTTTCAAAATACCTGTTTCAATTAGGGGCTTAGCTCCTCCTGGTGCTAGTTCTTCAGCATGTTGATGGACGAAGATAATTGTTCCCGCCAATTCGCTTTGTACTTCTTTTAAAACTTTTGCTAAAACGAGTAATGTAGCCGTATGACCGTCATGCCCACATGCATGCATAACGCCTGGAACCGTTGATTTATAGGCTACATCTTTTTCATCTTGAATAGGAAGAGCGTCAAAGTCTGCTCTAAAAGCAATTGTTTTTCCTGGTTTAGTTCCTTTTAAAGTAGCAACAACACCATAGCCACCAACATTTTTTTCATAAGGAATATGTAGATTATCATAATAGGATTGAATGTATTTAGCTGTTTTTTCTTCATGGAAAGATAACTCAGGATATTGATGTAAATGCCTGCGGATGTCAACCATTTCTTCGTAATGTTTATCAATTAAATTCGCTATATTATTTAGCATAAATAAAGTCCTCCTCAAATAAACAGTCAATTATTATTATAACATGTAAAGTTGAAGTTGTAAGAGTTAACTTGAGTGATAAGGAAAGAGTAAACATTGATATTGTTTAGTCTTTATGTTATAGTACAATTGAAATTCATTATCATAATCACTATATTTTTTAGTGTACTATGGAGGCGCAAAGACTAAGAGTACATTACTAGAGTATGAAGGGTACGTTGATAGTAATGGAAAGGGGAATTTGCCGAAACTTTAAAAGACCTTTCGTTTTTAAAGTTGGATCTGTATTTAATAGATACAGAACTGTCATATAGATTTCTATATGGAGGGCTATCTTACGCATAATACGTAATAGAGTTAATGAACCATTACGATATGCAACAATGCTCTGCATTGTTGCTTTTTTATTTGGTTTGTTCGAAATGGCCTTTATGTAATGAAAATAACATAAAAGGGTGTGGAGAAAATGGGTATTCAATTTGGTGAAGTTATAACAGCAATGGTTACACCATTTGATGCTGAAGAGAATATTGATTATGCTGCAACAGAACAGTTAGTTGAGCATTTGATTCAAAATGGAACAGATTCAATTGTTGTAGCAGGAACGACGGGTGAAAGTCCGACTTTAACAAGTGAGGAAAAAGTAGCCTTATTTAAACACGTTGTTCAATATGTTGATGGGCGTGTACCAGTTATTGCAGGTACGGGTTCAAATAACACACGTGAATCAATCGAGTTAACGATACGTGCAGAACAAACGGGTGTAGATGGGATTATGATTGTTGCACCATATTATAATCGACCGTGTCAACGAGGTTTATATGAACATTTTAAACAAATTGCTTATGCAACAAAATTACCAATTATGTTGTATAACATTCCTGGTCGAACTGGTGTCCATGTGACAGTAGAAACGATTATTGAATTATCGAAAATCGATAATATCGTTTGCTTAAAAGATGCCACGGAGAAGTTGGATGATATGGCAAGGATTATTAGTGAGACAGAAGAGTCATTTAAAGTGTATACAGGTGACGATGATTTAACATTACCTTCGTTAGCAGTAGGAGCAGATGGTATTGTATCTGTATCGGCACATATTGTCGGAAATGAAATGAAAGAAATGATTTCCTTGTATAAAGATGGTCGCGTCAAAGAGGCGAGCAAATTACATCGTCAATTATTACCGACTTTTCAAAAGGTGTTTTCAGCACCTAGTCCAACGCCGGTTAAGGCGATGCTTCAAATTCAAGGGCTATCAACAGGATCAGTCAGATTGCCACTTGTTCCATTAACAGACCATGAAAAAAGTGAACTTGTCCAATATATGAAATCTAAACAACTTATTTAAGAGATGAAGCTACATAATTTTATGTAGCTTTTTTCATTATATTTTTTATCAGGTAGAAAAAATGTATAATAAACATATCAAGAAAGAAAGGACGCTCTTATATGAAAGATTTTAAACGGTTTGAAAATCGCCTTTTAGTTATGTTTACAGTATCACTACTTGCGACAATTGGTAGCTTATATTTTTCTGAAATAAAAAATTATACCCCGTGTGAGTTATGTTGGATTCAGCGGATATTTATGTATCCTAATGTCATTATCTTAGGCTTTGCGCTTTTAAAGAAGGATATTCAAATGACGCTGCCAACAATCGTATTAAGTGGCATTGGAATGTGTATATCAATTTATCATTATGGACTACAAAAGTTACCTGCCTTGCAGGATGCCGGAGGGTTTTGTGGTGAAGTGCCTTGTAACTTACAATATATAAATTACTTTGGCTTTATAACAATTCCTTTTCTAGCAGGAGTTGCTTTTATTTTATTATTTGTGACACATGTAACAATATTGTTAAATAAAAAAAGAGCATAACAATTGGAATTACCAGCGAGATTCATTAAGATTAAGTATAGTTAATAATGAGGAGGATTATGAGGAATGAAAGGAAAGATTATTGCAATTGTAGTCGTTATCGTATTGTTATTTGCAGGCTTATGGTTTGCTAACAATTATAAAAATAAATCAGCATTAGAAGGTGTAGATAATCCTTACGATAAATCCAGTTTAAAACAAGAAACAATCGATTTAATTGGGGATCCATTGTATGACAACATTATCGTCCCAGATGATTTAGAAGAAGAAATTGATAGTGGCCAACCTGTGACTGTATATTTCTTCAGTCCAACTTGTTCATACTGTCAGGCAACAACACCAGTACTTGTGCCGCTTGTAGAAGAGATGGATATTGATATGAAAAAGTTAAACACGTTAGAGTATGGGATGGATCAATTCCAAATTACAGGAACACCAACACTTGTACATTATGATGAAGGTAAAGAGGTTGCACGAATTATCGGGCAACAAACTGAAGATGATTTCAGAGCCTTTTTTGATGAATTTGTAAAATAAGTAAAAAGCATTTCTTTCTTAAACTATACTTCAAGAAAGAAATGCTTTTTTTATGTCTCATCTTCTTCGTCAGATAAAATATAGTAACGAGACTTAAAGGCTCTTTCCGCAAAGTATGCTGGTTGACGGACAAGAGATAGAAATGGATCTTGATCATTTTGTTCTTTTAGCCATAAATCATAATCTGCTTCCTTTTCCCAAAAGGTAAAAATATGACATTCGCTTTTACGACGAACTTTTAAGATGCGAGCACATTCGAGTCCAGAGGTTAATGTAACATTTTCGAATGTATGAGTTAATTTTGATTGAAAAGATTTTAAAGCATCTTTAGCGATTGGAATATGTTGAATGACAACAAAACCTTGATTTGGCAAGGAACGATAAGCATGTAGAATATCATACTTATTCCCTGCAGTAAAAATAGATCGCTTTGTAGATGTCTCATAGTAAACGAGTGTGTTATTGATATTTTTCATGAATGTATAATCATGTTGGGCATGTTTTTCTGTTAAAGATTGTAGAAAATGAGTTGTCCCTGTCGTTGTATAAGCATATTTCATTTAAAACACCTCCTAACATCTATTGTACGACATTAAAAATTGATTAGAAAGGGCGAATTATAGCGCCATTGTTTGTAAAATGTCGTATAATATAAAAGGATGGATGGGGTGAGTTAACCATATGAAAGATAAAGATAAGGCAAAACCACGCTTATCACGTGTTGAACGAAATAAGCGTCATAAGAAAAAGAAAGAATTGAAACATGATGATTTTGAAAAAACAGTTATATATCATAAATCGAATATAAGTGATGAGGGTGACTTTGTCACAAAAAAAATCTCCCATACAATGGATCAGGCACAACTTAAAAAAAGTCGTGTTGCAAAGTTTCATCGTAAAGATCCAGAAGATGTTCTGCATGAAGGAGAAAATAAAGACTTAAGGCGAGGAAGGCGAGAAAGATCAAGTGACAAAGGTAAAAAGCGATTTTTCACTTGGAAGAAAATGCTCGGATTCTTTGCTGTACTGCTTCTTGTTTGTTTAATCGGTTATACAGCTATTTTATTTGGTGGACGTATTTTAGTAAATGATGAAAAATTAACGATTACACCACCAACAACAATTGAAACTGAAGATGGGGAGATTCTCTGGTATTTATATGATGAATTTAGGTTACCAGTCAATATAGAGGATGTACCACAGCATGTACAAGATGCCTTTGTTGCCATTGAAGATAAGCGTTTCTATAAACATACGGGTGTAGATTTCCGTTCGATTATGCGTGCTGTTTATCGGGATGTTATTACGAGAAGTAAAGCTGAGGGTGCTAGTACACTCACACAACAACTGGCAAAGAATTTATTTTTAACGAATGATAAAACATTTTTACGTAAAACGAAAGAAGTTATGATTGCCCTGCATTTGGAGCGAGAGTATACGAAAGATGAAATATTAGAGATGTATTTAAATGTTGTTTATTTTGGCCAAGGACAATACGGTATAGAAGCCGCAGCCAATAAATACTTTTATAAATCAGTTGATGAGTTGACATTAGAGGAAGCAGCTTTATTAGCAGCTATGGTAAAAGCGCCTAATGGCTATTCACCGATTGAGCATCCGGAAAAAGCAGAAACCCGTCGTAATTTAGTCTTGCAAACGATGTTTGAAGAAGATTATATTACAGAAGCTGAGATGAAAGAAGCTCAGAATAAAGAAATGACTCTAAACATCTCTAATCGTAAACAGAATGCTGCCTATCATTCATTTGTTGACCTTGTTATAAAAGAAACGATTGAAGAATTAGGTGTGACGGAAGAAGATTTAAGAAATAAGCGTTATAAAATTGTGACATCACTCAATACAACTTTCCAAGAAGTAGCTTATGATTACTTTCAATCAGACTATTATTTTCAAGGGACAGACGATGAAGTAGAAGGTGCTTTTGTTATGCTAGATCGAGATGGTAAGATTGTTGCTGCTTTAGGTGGAAGGCAATATCAATTTAAAAACTATAATCGGGTTTATACAAAAAGGCAGCCAGGGTCTACTATGAAGCCATTAGCAGTATATGGACCAGCCTTAATGTCGGGTGATTATGAGCCATATTCAATGTTACCAGATGAAAAGCAAGAATGGGACGGGCATGTCGTTCGTAATGTGAATGATCAGTATGAAGGGTCTGTCTCTCTGTATGATGCTCTACGAGTATCAAAAAATACATCAGCTGTTTGGTTATATGAAGAGCTTGGCTATAAATATGTGAGTGATTTTTTAAATAAAATGGATATACCTTTAGAGAATGAAGGATTCAATATTGCTTTAGGGGGCTTAAAAGAAGGAGTTAGTCCCTTGCAAATGGCACAAGCTTATTCAAGCTTCTTAAGGGAAGGGCAAATGGTAGAAGCCCATTCACTTGTGTCAGTGTCAGATTACAAAGGAAAAGTCCTTTATGAAAATAAAACTGAAACTTCAGATGTATTTTCTGAACAAGTAGCATGGACGATGACCGAGTTATTAAAATCAGTCGTGACATCTGGTACAGCAACATCAGGTGATTATCCTTATGAGTTAGCAGGTAAAACAGGTTCGACACAGCACGATCATGTAGAGGGTGCAACGAAAGATGCATGGTTTGTAGGGTATACACCTGAGTATGTAACTTCACTATGGATAGGTTATGATAAATCAAATGAAGACCAATACTTAACAGCTGGTAGTGCCTATCCAACCATGTTAACAAAAGGTATATTGAATGAAATAAGTAAACAAGCTGAATTAAAGCAAACATTTGAAAAACCTGAAGGTGTCGTTGCCTTAGAAGAGCCAATTCAACTCCCTATCATTGAATCATTAACAGGAAAGTTCACTTTTGGTGGTTGGAAAATATTAAAAGGTAAATTATCATGGGAAGCGGCTGAAGCAGATGATCGAGTTGTTTATCGAATATATGAATATGACGAGGACGAGCCTATCTTAATTGATGAAGTCATTGGCGAAACAGAATATGAATTAGACAGTGTTTCGCTCTTTAATCAAAAATTATATTATGTTGTCCCTTATAACCCACAAACACAAGAGGAAGGCAATCGCTCTGAAGTTATTTCATTATCATTTTAATTGAAAACCCACTAAATGATTTCTATCATTTAGTGGGTTTCTTTTCAATCATGGCATTTGAAAAGTAAGAAACATTATAAAAAGAAGAGATTTTTGAACTTATCTTGCTGGATGATCGCAGTCATCGCAAATGTTACCGTAACAATCAGCTTTTTCATTGATTGTTGTACCACAATAGTGGCAATGTTTTTTTGGTAAATTTCTGAAAAATTCGATAATATTAATCATATGTAGTCCTCCTTGGTTGATAACTTTGATTTGTTAAATACATTGTAGTATAACAGTTATGTTATTGTCAAGGTGTTTTATAACAATTTTTAAAATATTTTGAAATTGTATTATAACAGGAGTGATGATATGAAGTTAACAGTTGTTGGTTATTGGGGTGGTTACCCTCATGTAGATGGCGCTACATCAATGTATGTTATTGAGAAAGATGGCTTTATGTTAGTGGTTGATGTCGGGAGTGCATCGTTAGCCAAGTTTCAAAAATATAAGAAAGTAAAAGATATTGACGCTGTTCTTATATCCCACTATCATACTGACCATATAGCTGATATAGGTGTATTACAACACGCATTGTTAATTAATCATTATGTAACAGGTGATGATAAAAAAGTACCGATATATGGACATATAGAAAATGAAAGACAGTTTCAAGAGTTAAATCACGATTTTACAGAAGCGGTAGCATATGATCCAAATCAAGTGCTCAAGCTTGGGCCATTCACGATTCGTTTTATAAAGACGAAACATAGTGTACCATGTTACGGCATGAAGATAACCGATGGTGATACAACAATCGTATATACAGCAGATTCAGCATATATGGATGATTGGATCGACTTTAGTCGACATGCTGACTTGCTTATTACAGATTGTAATTTTTATCAAAAACAAAAGGCAAGTGATGCAGGACATATGACGAGTGAAGAGGGTGCTTATATCGCAAAGGAAGCGGACGTAAAAGAATTGCTATTATCACATTTACCGCAATTTGGTGATCAAAGCTTACTCGTGAAGGAAGCTCAGTCGATATTTCAAGGCCCGATTCATTTAGCATCTGAAGGGTTGGTATGGGAAGGGATTGACAAATTGAAATAAAGTGGAGGGCATGGTATTTTAAAAGAAGACTTATTTTTAAAATTCCATATAAAGGAGAACAATGATATGAAGTTTATCGATAACAAAGGAATAACAGATCCTATGGTTAATTTAGCGATTGAAGAATATGTTTTACAAAAATTCGGTGAAAAAGATACATATTTACTTTTTTATATTAATTCACCATCTATTATTATAGGGCGTAACCAAAATACAATAGAAGAAATTAATACAGATTATGTAGATGATCATCATATAAAGGTTGTACGCCGTTTATCAGGTGGTGGTGCTGTTTACCATGATGAAGGTAACTTGAATTTTAGTTTTATCACTAAAGATGATGGAGACAGTTTTCATAACTTTGCAAAATTTACTGAACCTGTTGTAGAAGCATTGAATAAATTAGGTGTACCTGCAGAGTTAATTGGGCGTAATGACTTGCTTGTAGAAGGAAGAAAGATTTCAGGAAATGCTCAATTTTCAACACAAGGTAGAATGTTTAGTCATGGGACGTTAATGTTTGATTCAGAAATAGAACATGTTGTGTCTGCATTAAATGTTAAACAAGAGAAGATTGAATCTAAAGGGATTAAATCGATTCGAAGTCGCGTAGCAAATATATCTGAGTATTTAGATGAAAAAATAACGATGGAACAATTTAAGGAAATGATTTTAAAGTATATCTTTAATGTTGATGATGTCAAGGATGTCCCACAATACATTTTAACAGATGAAGATTGGAAGAACATTGATGAAATATCTAAAAATCGTTATCAACAATGGGAATGGAATTATGGGAAATCACCAGCATTTAATCGACAATCCTCTCATAAATTCCCATCAGGATTATTAGATGTTCGTCTAGATGTTAAGTCGGGAATCATCGAAAATTGCAAAATTTACGGAGATTTCTTCGGAATTGGTAATGTTGCTGAATTAGAGGATGCTTTAATAAATATAAAATATGAGCGAAAGTCATTGGAAGAAGCCTTAAAGAATGTTAATGTAGAACATTATTTAGGTAAAATAACAAGAGAAGAATTAATTCAATTAATTTATTAAGGAAAAAAGGGGCGAAAATTCAATTTTCGTCCCTTTTTGATGTCGAATATTGACGTATCACGGACAGAAAATCAATTTTTATATAAAAGCTTCCTATTTTATGGATTATTTGGTAAATTATATATGAACCTCTAATTTTTCATTTTTAAAAGGAGGATAAGTTTTATTGTTAACGAAGTCTTTCTTAAACAACTTTGAAGAAATTCATTCTGAAACGATGGCAATCATTCCACAATATGATGAAAAAGACAAAGTTGTTAAATCATTAATTTTAGAGGAGACGAGGGAAACACTAGTCCCTTACACGCCAACCAAGTTAGTCGATTTGTCATGTAAATGTTATGGCAGCTCCTTAAAAGGTCGTATTGAAGGTACGACTATGTTATGTGGTATAACACATAAACCCCCAATCATTATTGATTCACCTCAAGGCATTTATTTTTTACCTACGATGTCACCGTTAAAGCCTGAATGCACCTGGTTATCTCACTCACATATCGAACGCGTGATTGAAACGAAATTTGGTCAAGCAGATATTCATTTCATTAATGGGAGAAACTTTTTAGCGGATGTATCATTTCACTCCATTCAAAATCAATTAATGCGAGCATCACAATTTCGTTTTATAGTAGAAAATAGGAAGATTTTTGCAAGGCGACGAGATCAAGCTAAGCAATTTATTAATCCCTTTGCAAAAACCTTAAATAAAAAAACGATTACAAATCATCTTTTACCATTCGAATAGTATTAAAAAATGATATAATATAAAAAAATGAAAAGTTAGAGGTTCGTTCGATTAGAATGAATTGAATGCTGAACAAATAAGCACACTATCATTTAAATAAGCATAAGGAGAACTATTTGATGCAATCAATTCTTACAATATATTTGATTCAAAATGGTGAAGAAGCGTTTGATTATGTAATCGAATTGTTAGAAAAATATGAAAGCCTCGGACCCTTACCAGGTTTATTATTACCTTTTATTGAAGCATTTTTACCATTTTTGCCACTATTTGTTTTTGTGATGGCTAATAGTGCAGCGTATGGCTTGTTAAAAGGTTTTATATATTCTTGGCTAGGCGCTAGTCTAGGGGCTATTTGTGTTTTTTTAACCGTTCGAAAATTGAGTAGTTGGAAATATATCGCGACATTTAAAAAGCATAAACAAGTGGAGAAAGTGACGAAATGGGTTGAAGAAAGAGGGTTCGGTTTATTGTTTATCTTGCTTTGCTTCCCATTTTCACCGTCAGCAATTATTAATATTGTCGCAGCATTCTCAAATATTTCTTTCAGGCGATTTACTTTAGCTGTCTTCTTAGGCAAGTCAGTCATGATTTTTTCTTTAGCTTATGTAGGCGTCAGCTTTTTTGAGTTTACAAAGCATCCTATCAAGACATCAATTATCGTTGGATGTATTATTTTGTTTTGGTTCTTAGGTAAGTGGATAGAAAGATTGTTTTTTAAAAAGAGTGAAAAAAAGTAGGGGGATGATGACATGAGCTTACGGATTGTTGCGGGGAAATCACGTGCAGATAAGAGTGAGTTTATTTTAAGTGAAATGAAGCAGGCATTAATAAGTGAACCCATTGGTAAACCCATTTTTTATATTGTGCCAGAACAAATGACTTTTCAATTAGAAAACGAATTGTTATTAGATGAGGAAATCAGTGGGAGTATGCGTGCGGAAGTTGTCAGCTTCTCACGATTGGCTTTTCGTGTTTTACAAGAGACTGGTGGAAGTACGAAGCAGTTTATTACATCTACCGGGATGCAAATGATTTTACGCAAAATTATTAATGAGAAAACAGATCCCTTTTTAATGTTTCAAAAGGCAGTGGAGAAGACAGGGTTTATTGAACAGTTAGAAGGAATTATGACTGAGTTTAAACGTCACCGGATTACGCCTGATTTATTAAAGGAACATATTGATTATGCTCAAGATCAAACAGGTTTACACCACAAATTAACTGATTTGCATTACATCTATGCAAAGTTAGAGGAGCAAATGAAAGGAAAATATATAGATGGTGAGGACCGATTGAGGTTGTTGGGAGAAAAGGTTAGCCAAACAGCTTTATTTCGAGATGCACATATTTATATAGATGGATTTTACCGTTTTACCCCAAATGAATTACATATTATCGAGCAATTATTACAAGTGAGTGAATGTGTTTCAATTGCTTTAACAACGGATGAGGAACAATTACTTCTTGAACAATCAGAATTAGATTTATTCTTCCAAACGACTGAAACATATCAAACGCTCACTGAACTTGTTAGACAATTAGATTTAAAAATAGACGATACCGTCATGATTAAAAATGAGGCGAATAATCGTAAAGATGCTGTATTTAACCATTTAGAAAACCATTTTGATGATAGACCTACACCTGAGTATACTGGCGAAGTTGTGAATGAGATTCAAGTTAAAGAAGCGATTCATCCGAGAGCAGAAATGGACCGAATTGTACAAGAAATCTTAAAGTTAACTCGCGATGAAGGTTATCGTTATAATGATATTGTTATTTATTCAAGGGATAGTGATACTTACCATGACTTAATTCGAACAGTATTTAATGACTATCAAATCCCAGTTTTTATCGATGATAAACGGACGATGCTTAACCATCCACTCGTTGAATTTATTCGATCTTTTTTAGACTTAGTGGAGACGAATTGGCGTTATGATGCCATGTTCCGTTTACTAAAAAGTGGCTTTCATTTAAAAAACGATGATCACGATGCATTAGATTTAGATGGGATTGATCGTTTGGAAAATTATGCTTTAGAATATGGTATTCGTAGTAAGTCAGATTGGGTGAGTGAAGAGCCTTGGCGTTACCGCAGGCTTCGTGGTTTAGAGATTGGTGAGCAAACAGACAAAGAAAGACGTATTGAAAAGGAAATTAATGCTTATCGAAAAATTATTGTCGATGTCTTTTTACCATTTGATGAAGCAATCCGCCAAAAAGATTCTGTTGTTGAGCGAGCAACAATTATTTATCAATTATTGGAATCAATCCGAGTGCCGGAACAATTAGAAGAGCAAATGAATCTATATGAAGAAGAAGGACAAATTGAAAAATCACGTGAAGAAGAACAAGTGTGGAATGGAATTGTCCAAGTACTTGATGAAATGGTAGAGATGATAGGAGGAGAAAATGTCTCTTTCAAGGTTTTTAGAGAAGTAATGGAAACCGGTTTGTCTGCCTTGGAGTACTCACATGTGCCGCCTACTTTAGATCATATTATCGTTGCTACAATAGATAGGTCTCGAATCCGGAAAAAGAAAGTAGCCTTTTTAATTGGCGTAAATGAAGGCGTTTGGCCGTTGAAGCCAGCTATTGATGGCATGATTAATGAAAATGAACGTGAATACTTAAAACAGTTCGGTTTGCGTTTAGCAGAAAGTAATCGTCGGGTATTACTTGATGATCTATTTTATATGTATTTAGCTTTTACGACACCTAGTGAAAAATTGTATGTTTCATATCCGATTAGTGACCAAGAAGGTAAAGGTAAAATGCCATCGTCAATGATTGCACGTTTATATGAATTATTTCCTAAACTAGAAAAGCCTGAATTACTACAAGATCCAGATGACTTATATGATGCTGAACGCTTTATTACAACACCACTTCAAACTCGAGCGCCATTAACAGCGCAATTGGCGCGTTATATGCGAGGTTATGGAATGGAAGATGTATGGTGGAGTGTATTAGATTGGTATATGAAACATGAGCAAAAACATAGTCCAACTTATAAAGTATTGTCCAGTATTTATTATACGAATAAACCGGTTCATTTATCTAAGCAAGTTGTAAATGAACTGTACAAGAAAAAGATTAATATGAGTGTATCACGACTAGAAATGCATCAAAGTTGTTCCTATAAACATTTTGCTCAGTACAGTTTAGGCTTAGAGGAACGGAAAACTTATGCATTAGAAGCGCCTGATATAGGTTCTTTGTTTCATGAGGCATTAAAAGTGATCACAGATTGGATAAAGGAAGAAGGAAAAGATTTTTCTCAGGTGACAAAAGAAGAATCGAAACATTACGCACAACGATCGATGGAAACCTTAGCTCCTATTTTACAACATCGTATTTTAACAAGTTCCAATCGCTATAAATATATAAAACGTAAGTTACAAGCAATTATCGAGCGAGCAACATTTATTTTAAGTGAACAAGCAAGGGCGAGTGGATTTGAAACAGTTGGAGTCGAGCTTGCCTTTGATTATGGAGAGACATTAGAACCAGTAACTATACCACTTGCTAATGGCTATGATGTTATTTTACGTGGACGAATTGACCGGGTTGATCAAGCGCGAATTAACGATCAATTATACTTAAGAATCATTGATTATAAGTCGAGCAGTCGAGAATTAGATTTAGTTGAAGTTTATTATGGATTGGCACTGCAAATGTTAACTTATTTACAAGTCATTTTAAATCAGTCAGAATCTTGGTTAGGTGAACAAGCCGATCCAGCTGGTGTTTTATATTTTCATGTTCATAATCCAATTATTAAAGATGGGTATGGCTATACGAATGAAAAAATTGAAGAAGAGATATTAAAGCAATTTAAATTGAGAGGTCTCATTGTTAAACGACCTGATGTAGCACAAGAAATGGATTTAACGCATGAGTCGGGCTACAGTCAGATTGCCCCTTTTGCGCTCGGTAAGCAAGGTAACTTTTATAGCAATGTGAAATCAGTCGTTGAAGAGGAAACTTTTAATCAATTAGGTAAGCATATGTTTAGAATCATTGAACAAGCAGGTCTTTCTCTTACATCAGGTGAAGTGAAGTTAAACCCATACGAATATAAAGAGATGACAGCATGTACTTTTTGTGATTTTCGTTCAGTTTGTCAATTTGATAGACATTTACGTGATAATCAATTCAGGCAATTAAGTCCGCTAGATCAAGATGATATCTATGCAAAATTAAGTCAGTATGATGAGGGAAAGTAGGTGGATGATTCATGCAATGGACAGAAGAACAACGTCTAGCGATAGAAAGTAGAGATGCAAATATATTAGTAGCAGCTGCTGCAGGATCAGGAAAAACGGCTGTATTAGTTGAACGAATTATTCAACGTGTATTGGATCAAACTGATCCATTGAATATTGATGAAATACTTGTAGCAACATTTACAAATGCAGCTGCTGAAGAAATGCGTAACCGAATTGCGAGTGCATTAGAACATAAAATGGAAGAAGATCCGAGATCGAGCCATTTGAAAAAACAGCTAGCCCTTATTCAGCGCTCTTACATTTCAACGCTACACTCGTTTTGTACGACAGTCGTCCGTCAATATTCTTATTTAATAGATATTGATCCTTCATTTCGCATTGGTGATGAAATGGAAATGGACTTAATTAAACAGGATATATTAGATGAATTATTTGAAGAAAAGTATGGTGCGAGTGAAAGAGAAGCAGATACATTTTTCACTGTGGTAGATATGTTTACGAGTGATCGAAATGATGCAGCTTTAGAAGAATTAATATTGCGGATACATGAGTTTTCTCGACAACATCCATGGCCAAACCAGTGGTTAGATGAAGTTGTTGAATCATACAATGTTCAAGTGAATGAAGATGGAAAGAGGGTGCTTCCATGGCTCCACATTTTAGAAAATGATATTAAAGAGCAAATTGAAGGGTTTCTAAATGATATACAACGTGCCTTAAAAATTGCCTATGAAGCAGATGGCCCTGAACAATATATTGATAATTTAAAAGATGATTTAACGATGCTAGAGTCTATTTTAGAAAATGTTCATGATTGGGAAGCATTATTTGATATCATGCAGCAAGCATCTTTTTCACGATTAAGTTCTAAGCGAAGTGACTGTGATGAAGGAAAAAAAGAAGAAGTAAAAGCCATTCGAAAAAATATAACGGAAAAAGTAAATGCTTGGAAAAAGCAACTGTTTAATCGCTCGTTTAATAGTCATGTAGAGGATATGGAGAAGTTACAACCATATATAAATGAAATTGTTCATCTTGTTAAACAGTTTGAAATCATGTATCAACAGGTGAAAAAAGAACGAGCACTGATTGACTTTACAGATTTAGAACATTTTTGCTTGGCAATTTTATTAGATGAGCATTCAAAAGCAAACAACATTATCCCATCACATGTCGCACTCTATTTTCAAAATCAATTTAAAGAGGTGCTCGTTGATGAGTATCAAGATATTAACTTAGTTCAAGAAACGATTTTACGTTTAGTAAGTGATCAAACAGAAAATAGCAATATGTTTATGGTTGGTGATATTAAGCAGAGTATTTATCGCTTTCGTCATGCAGAACCTACTTTGTTTATTGATAAGTATAATGAGTATGCGGTTAATCCAAATGCGGGTTTGCGGATTGACTTAGCGAAAAATTTCCGAAGTAGACCTGATATTTTATATGGTGCTAACTATTTATTTAAACAAATATTTGATGAGTATGTAGGCGATATTGAATACGATGAAAAGGCAGAGCTCATTTATGGAAATAAGAGTTATGATGAACTTCCGTATGACCAACCTGAAATTGAATTGTTAATGATTGATCAAAACAAAGCAGATAGAAATGATGATGAGGAAGAACTAGAGAAGGCTGAATTAGAAGCTAAATTATATGCTAAGAAAATAAAAGAGTGGGTTGGAGCAGGCCAAGGAGCTCCTACACAAGTTGTAGATAAAAAAACAGGAATGAAGCGTGATGCGCAATATAGAGATATTGTTATTTTACTTCGTGCAGAAACGACCTTACCAACAATTATGGAACAGTTTAAAAAGTCTGGTATTCCAGTTTATGCAGAATTAAAGACAGGTTATTTTGAGGCGATGGAAATTCAAATAATGCTTAACTATTTGAAAGTAATCGATAATCCTTATCAAGATATTCCGCTAGCCTCTGTTTTACGTTCACCCATTATTGGTTTAAATGAAGAACAGTTAACACAAATTCGTTTGCATAATCGTTCTGATTCATATTATGAAGCGGTTAAAGAAGCAGCAAAATCGGCAAATGAAATCGGGCAGATCTTATCAGGCTTTTTGACTGATTTAGCTTATTTTAGGCAAATGGCACGTCGTGGTTCATTGTCAGAGTTAATATGGGAGTTATTTCAACGGACTGGATACTATGATTTTGCTGGTGGAATTGCTGGTGGAAAGCAACGGCAAGCCAACTTACGAGCACTTTATGATCGTGCAAAAGTTTATGAAGAAACATCCTTCCGCGGTTTATTCCGTTTTTTACGATTTGTGGAACGTATGCAAGAGCAACGGAAAGATTTAGGAGAAGCACGGGCTTTAAGTGAGCAAGAAGATGTCGTCCGGGTGATGACAATTCATAAAAGTAAGGGATTAGAGTTTCCCCTTGTCATCATAGGCAATATTGGTAAGGAGTTTTTTACACGTGATTTAACAGGTAATTATTTGCTAAATAAAGAACACGGTTTTGCTACGAAATATATTGATCCAGAAAAAAGAATTAATTATACAACTTTATATTATAAGGCAATTCAAACGGTAGAAAAATATCATATGTTGTCAGAAGAAATGCGAGTATTATATGTTGCGCTCACACGTGCTAAAGAAAAATTGGTGATGATAGGAACAGTAAAAGAAGCAGAAAAAAAGCTTGAAAAAGAAGCATCGTTTATGTCGTCCTATGATCAGTGGACTTTACCGCCACAATATAGACGTAACGCTAAAACATATTTAGATTGGATTATCCCTGCATTAATTCGTCATAAGCAAAATGAATTTATGCGTGCAAACCATTCCTTAACGCCATTAACGAAGGAAGAAATTATTCATGATCCATCTACATGGAAAGTAGACATTGTAAGCAGTAAAGAATTAACCGAAGAAGTGTTAAATGATAAAGACGACATCATTGATATCCAAAAAATAGTAAAGTCATGGAAAGAAGTGCCAAAAGATCTTCTAAACTTAGAGAAATCAGAACAGGTAAATAGGAGATTATCATTTCACTATCCGCATGAGCAAGCAGCGGTTTCGCGTGCTAAGCAAAGTGTAACTGAAATAAAAAGGCGTATGGAATTGGCTGACGAATATAGTGGACATGCAATTACGCAGAAATTTACACCGGCACTCAGTAAACGACCACAGTTTTTACAAGAAAAAACAACTTTATCAGCAGCCGAAAAAGGAACGGCTATGCACGCTTTGATGCAGCATATCCCATTAACGAAAGCATGGACTGTCCATGAACTCGACATATTTGTGGAAAGACTTGTGACAAAAGAATTATTAACGAAAGAAGAAGGAGATAGTTTAGATTTACAAGTTATTGAACAATTTTTTAAGTCTCCTTTAGGCGAGTTAATGTTAACGAGTGAACAGGTTCAACGTGAAGTTCCATTTACCTATCGAATTGCCGCTAAAGACATATATACCGATTGGCATGAAGATGATGAATATGTCCTTGTCCAAGGGGTTATCGACTGTTTAATATTTGATGAAGATGAAATAACGATTATTGATTATAAAACAGATCAGATTACTGAAGACGTCAGTGACGCTTTGAAAGAAAAGCTAAAGAAACGATATGAGATTCAAGTAGAACTTTATAAAGAAGCGGTCGAAGCAATTGTAGGTAAGCAAGTTAAAGAAACAAATTTATATTTCTTTGCCAAGGACTTAACCATTACCTTATAGGGGCGTTCGCTCCTTTGAATTGAGCATTAAGTAAAGAAGCGGTATGGAAAAACGCTAACAAATTAAAGTTAGCGTTTTTTATCGCATTTAAAATGTAGAGATTGATAGAAAGAGACAGGTGACTTTCACGATGACGTGTTCATCAATGTCACAATTTGTTACAATAGATATATCTATAATAAGAGGGGGATTACATGAATAAAACAGCTATTATAACGGGTGCAAGTAGTGGTATAGGCTTAGGAGTTGCAAGGAAATTAATCAATGAAGATTATAATGTTGTCTTAGCTGCGAGATCAAAAGAAAAAATAGAAATGCATGCAAATGAACTCAATGAATTAAATAAAGGAAAAGCTTTAGCAATTCAAACAGATGTTATGGATCAAAAAGCAGTTGAGGAAATGGTTAAGCATACAATAGATGTATTTGGCACGGTTGATGTTTATGTAAATAATGCTGGACAAATGTTAAGTGCGAGCGTAACAGATGGTCAGGTAGAAGAATGGGAACGAATGATTGATGTCAATATTAAAGGTGTCTTATATGGCATAAATGCAGTTCTTCCGCATATGAAAGATAGAGAGACCGGTCACATTATCAATATTTCATCCGTATCAGGACAAGAAGTTACAAAGATGAGTACAGTATACAGTGCAACGAAATTTGCAGTAAGAGCAATTTCAATTGGCCTTGAGAAGGAGTTAGCTCGAACAGGTGTGAGAGTGACGAATATATCACCTGGTATGGTCGATACTGACTTAATAAGCGTAAGTACAGACCGTAAGCCTTTGGATGTGTCAGATATAGCAGAAGCAATCATTTATGCACTAAAGCAACCTTCATATGTAAACGTTAATGAAATAACGGTTAGGCCGGTATAATTGAAGTATTACTAATTGTCTAAAAAAGCAGAATTTACTATAGAATAAGTGGAATTTGCAGATTATATTTGATATGATGACATTGTTAGAGAGTTAAAGAAGTGCTTTAAAAATCTATTAAAATGGATATTTTGACAAATAAACAAATAAATGGAAGGTGGATATTCTATTATGAGCGCTAACAAACCAAAGATCGTTGTTTTAGGTGCTGGTTATGCAGGCTTAAGAACAACACGTGAATTAACGAGATTACTATCAGCAGAAGATGCAGAAATCGTTCTAGTTAATAAACATAATTATCATTATGAATCTACTTGGTTACATGAAGTAGCAGCAGGAACAATCAACCCAAACCAAGCTCGTTTTATGTTAAGTGATGCGGTTAATCAAAACCGTGTACGTTTAATTTATGACACAGTTAAAGAAGTGAAAAAAGATGATAACCGTGTTATTTTAGAAAATGGTGAAATTACATATGACTATTTAGTGCTTGCACTTGGATTTGAATCGAACACATTTGGTATTAAAGGTATGGAAGAGAATGCCTTTGCCATTACGGATATTGAGTCAAGTCGACATATTAGTCAACATATTGAAATGAAGTTTGCTCAATTTAATACAAGTGAGGAGCAAAATGAATCTGACTTAACGATTCTAGTAGGTGGGGCAGGTTTTACAGGGATTGAACTGGTTGGAGAACTTGTTGAACGTGTTCCTAAATTATGTAAGAAGTATGATATTGATCGTGAGCGCGTACGAATTATTAATGTTGAAGCAATGCCTTCAATCCTACCAATGTTCGATAAAGATTTAGTAGAATATGCACTTCATTCATTGCAAAGCCGTGGTGTTGAATTTCGTCTTGGTACCGCTATTAATGAGTGTACACCAGACGGATTCATTGTTGGTGAAGATAATGAGAAAATTGAAGCAGGTACCATTGTTTGGACAGGTGGCGTAACAGGAAGTTCTGTTTTAGGAGATTCTGGTTTCGAACTTGAACGCGGAAAAGTTACTGTAAATGGTGATTTAAGAGCACCAGGTTATGATAATATATTTGTACTAGGTGATTGTGCATGGGTGATGGATGAGGCAGCAGGCAGACCGTATCCACCAACAGCACAAGCAGCTATCCAACATGCTAATGTATGTGCGAAAAACATTAAAGCTTTAATTTATAATGACACTTTAAGTTCATTTGAATTCGATGATAAAGGAACAGTCGCATCGTTAGGTGTCAATGACGGAATTGGAACAATTTTTTCAGGTACAAAATTAAAAGGTAAACCAGCTGCAGCAATGAAAAAAGTCGTAGATAATCGTTCAGTGTTTTTACTTGGAGGAACGAAAGTGTTGCTTAAAAAAGGTAAACTTCGTCCATTCTAATTGGAATTTCAACATAGGCTATAAACTTTCGTTAGGAGGAGTTTAATAATGAGAAATGTTGGTTATGCAATTTTAATTGCTATTGCTACGGTACTGGGGTATTCTGTAGCCTCTAGATTATTAGAAGACTCAAGAGATTTTCGTTAATAATAGAGCGTATTAGTATAAATGCTAATACGCTCTTTTTGTATAAAAAATCGAATGATAGGCATAATATGACTTCCTTGTGACCTGTGTTTTAAATCACAGACAGTTAATACACTTCATCTTACAATAAGAGTATAAATTACAATTAAAGGATGATTGTTTATGCATATCATGAGTTTAATTATCGGGAGTCTTATATTATCTATTATTGCAGGTATTATAACAATATATGCCTTAAAGCAAGAGGATCGAAAGATTAAGCAATACCAGTCTGAAGGTCATAATCCTGCGAATGATTTAAAACGGTCACATGATTATGAAAAAGAATCGGTCAGTAGTGTCCTCCCTGTTCAAATTTGGGCCTACGGTATATGTACGGTGATCACGCTTGTGTTAGTTATTTACTTTGCTGTAAACCATTAATGCGATGACGGTAGAAGCTTGTATATAAGAAGCAATAAATTGCTATAAGTAAAAGGGGCAGGGTAATCCATAATGCGATAATTCGTAAAAGGGCTAATCCATTTAAAATAGCTAATACAATTGAACACATTAAAAAAAAGAATTGTATCGACAAGATTCTTTTCATTTCATACTCCTTTCATATTCATAATGTATGAAAAGAAGGAAAAAATAGAACGAATTTAACGATTCGTTCTATTTTTTATGTAAAGCGTGAAAAAAACGCTCTATTTTAGTTTTAGATTGAATTGATGTGAGTTGGAGATCATTGATAATATGATGGAAAACTTCATTAGCTTGTCGAGGGGTATTTTCTTCGACTTCTAATTCGTAATCAACTTGATCAAAGTAATGACTTTGATCGAGACAATAAATGACTTTGTTTTCTTCAAAACTATACCGTTCTGTCGTTAAATATCCTTTATATTTTAAGTCTGATTGATCAATTGTCAGTTGTTCGAAGATTGATTTAAATTGATTAGGTAACACTATGTCATTCTTTTGCCATTTTAAGAGTGTTGTCTGATCAATATCTGCATGTGTTTCTAAAACATGATCTGCTTTTTGTTGTTTTAAAGTGACCGTATAGCGGTTGTTTTTTTCTCTGATACGCAAGGCTGCATGGCATGCTTTCAAAGAAAGTTGATCAGTTTCAAAATAATAATTAACTTGTTTTTGTGGGGTAGGTGGGAAAGCATAGCGGTCAAGTAAAAATTCAAATTGTTTTTTTGTTAACATCGCTTTATATTCTATTTCAATTTCTTCTGTCATCAAGTTCACGCCTTTCATATTAGATAGTTCTCATGTCTATTTTATAATAAAGATGCAAAGAAAGATAACTTTATAGTATGATAAGTATAGATGAATTAACTATGCTACTTGATTGAGAGAGGACGGATGAACTTGAAATTTATGATTGTATCACGTGGTGATGAACGTTCAAATAAAATAGTATCACGCATGAAACAACATTTAATTGATTTTAATTTACAATATGATGAAGAAACACCAGAACTTGTCATCTCTGTAGGGGGCGATGGAACATTTTTGGAAGCCTTTAGAATGTATGTTCATCGTTTGAAAGAAACGGCATTTATCGGTGTACATACGGGGCATCTAGGGTTTTATGCTGACTGGACAGCTAACGAAGTTGAAAAGCTTGTCATTGATATTGCTAAATCACCATATGACATTGTCGAATATCCATTACTACAAGTAAAAATTAATTTCGCTGATGAACAAGAAACAGTTGAGACAGTTGCTTTAAATGAATCAATGATTAAAACTTTGGATGGTTCGGTTGTTTTCGATGTGGAAATCCGGGGAGATCATTTTGAAACTTTCCGTGGGGATGGTTTATGTATTTCAACTCCATCTGGAAGTACGGCATATAATAAAGCATTAGGTGGTGGCATTATCCATCCATCTTTGGAAGCTATTCAAATTACAGAAATGGCTTCAATTAATAATCGTGTGTTTAGAACGATTGGCTCTCCACTTATTTTACCAAAACATCATATGTGCAAATTAAGACCGTTACGAAATAGTAATTTATCGATTTCAATTGATCATACGTCGCAACAATATATGAATGTTGAGTCAATTGAATGCCGTGTTGCTAAAGAGAAAGTCAGATTTATTAGATACCGTCCATTTCCTTTTTGGAAACGAGTGCGTGATTCCTTTGTAACAGAGGTAGAAAGGCCTGAATAAAGCGTGTATAAAAAAGTCATTCATGAAGAACATGACGGAATGCTCATTCGTCAATTTTTAAAGCAGGAAATGAGCTTTTCAAAAAACTTAATTAAACAAGCTAAGTCGGAAGAGGGTATGATTGCGATAAATGGTGAGAAAAAAACGGTTCGTTATGTATTAAAAGCAGGGGATGAACTAACAGTGACCTTGCCGAATGAACGAAAACAGTCTCAATTAACCGGTCAATACCTTCCCTTGAATATTATATTTGAAGACGATCATATTATCGTTTTAAATAAACCAGCAGGTATACCCGTTATACCATCTCGGTTATATCCGAGAGAAACCATTGCTAATGGATTGATCTATTATTATGAAAAGAAGCAATTACCGTATACAGTTCATATTGTGACACGATTAGATAAGGACACGTCTGGCTTGATGCTTATTGCGAAACATCGTCAAGCCCACTATTTATTATCAGAACAACTCAAAAAAGAAAAGGTAACTCGAAAATATAAAGCACTTGTACATGGTCGTCTTGCCAAGGAAAGCGATAGAGTATGTGCGCCGATTGGGCGTAAAGAAGGATCATTTATTGAACGTGAAGTCAATGAGGCTGGAAAAGTAGCTATTACCCAGTATAAAGTTCTGTCCGTTTATGATGACTTATATAGTTTAGTCTTATTTCAACTAGAAACAGGACGAACCCATCAAATTAGAGTACATGCATCCTACATAGGTCATCCACTTTTAGGAGATAATGTTTATGGTGGGTCTACCAATCTAATGAGGCGACAAGCTTTGCATTGTCATATGTTAACATTTACTCATCCAATCGATCAAGAGGAAATGACCTTTGACATACCACTTGCATCTGATATGGAAGAATTAATGACATCATGTTGACAATTGTTTTGAGTTTGATATTATTAAGAATGTAAAAAAACAAACAAGATTCCTTTAGGTCATGCTCCTATATTAGGGGTAAGCTGCTACCCAAAGATGTCCGGAGACATTAATGGGTTAACAAAAACAATCATTTCAGCTTGTTTTTAAGGCAGAGAGAAGCTTGTCCATGCTATAAAGCTAAAGACTCCACGAAGATAAGGTAGCTAGCATATTATATTGAATCGAATCAATAAATTATGATGTAACACTTTCCTCGTGAAGGTGTTTTTTTGTTTAAACAGGGTATATTAAAAAAAGAAAGAGGTGGCCCCATTGGAAGATATAAATGAGAAAGTTTTTTTCGATGAATTAAAAATGACATTAGTTAATGATGACATGGATGGATTTCGATCAGAATTCATTGAACTGCATCCTTATGATCAATCGGTATTTTTTGAAAACCAACATAAAAATGAACGAATGAAAGTATATTCATACTTATCGCCAAAAGAAATTGCATCAATTATGGAAAATATAGAGTTAGAAGATGCAGAGAAGTTTATAACGGAAATGGACCCACGTTTTGCAGCGATGGTATTGGCAGATGTGGCAGTCGATGATGCAGTCGATATTTTGCAAGAATTGACGAAAGATCAAATAGCCAGCTTTTTAGCGATTATGAATCCTAAATCTGCTAATGAAATTAAAACATTGCTTCACTATGAGGATAAAACAGCAGGAAGTATAATGACAACTGAGTTTGTATCGTTTTTAGAAACACAAACAGTGAAACAAACTTTACTTGAAATGAAAACATTAGCACCGGCTGCTGAAACAATTTATTATACATACGTCTTAGACGAAGAGGATAAATTAAAAGGTGTCATTTCTTTAAGAGATTTAATCGTTGCAGATGAAGATGAACGCTTAAGTGATTTGATGAATCAAAATGTCTTATCGATTTCAGTAGGACGGGATCAAGAAGAAGTTGCCCAAATGATCCGGGATTATGACTTACTTGCATTACCTGTTGTAGACTTTCAAGATCATTTAATTGGAATTATAACAGTAGATGATGCTTTAGATGTTATTGATGAAGAAGCGATAGATGATTACTCAAAGTTTGCGGCATTAACAGATGCTCCATCAAGTGATTCAAGACCTTTGGAAGCTGCAAAAAAACGACTACCATGGTTAATTATTTTACTCTTTTTAGGGATGTTAACAGCAAGTCTCATTGATGGGTTTGAAGAAACCTTAGAGGCTGTACCACGAGTCGCTATGTTCATCCCGCTTATTGCTGGAATGGCTGGTAATGCGGGGACTCAGTCCTTGGCAGTTGCTGTACGTGGACTGGCAACAGGGGATTATGGGACAGGAAAACGTATATTACTCATTATAAAAGAGTTAGGAACAGGCCTTTTAGTTGGATTGTCTTGTGGGATTGTTGTCATCTTAATGATTACGGTTTGGAAAGGTGATATGTATCTTGGCTTTTTAGTTGGTTTTGTCATCTTAGTAACATTGACCGTGGCGACATTATCTGGTTCACTTATACCTTTATTAATGCAAAAATTAAATATTGATCCAGCAGTTGCATCAGGACCCTTTATTACAACCTTAAATGATTTGACATCGATATTAATTTACTTCGGAATGGCAACTATATTTATGTCATATTTAATTTGAAAAACCGTACTCCTAGAAGAGTACGGTTTTCTTTATGGCTGTAATGCTCTAATTGCCGGCAGGCAAGTAATGTGACAAAAACAGTCTACTTCTACAGAAATACAAATCCCTGTTGCTTGTAGATGTTTCGTTTTTTGTTCAGTAGGATCACAAGGATTAATAATGTCATCATGAGGATCCCTTAATAATTCTATAACAGCACAACAATCATTGGAAATACTTTTTATGCGGAAGTAATAGCTTGATACGACATGGCCGATCTGGCGTCCTGTTGTACCATAGCCTTTAAAAGGCGTTCCACACTTTTTATTGTATAAAAGAATAGGAACGGTATCCAAACCATTAGGTACTTCAGATTCACCTAATAAATCACTAATTGACTTCTCACAACTCGTAGCACAAACGTTTTCAATAATATCTTTTTGTGCGTTTGCAATATTTTTTAAAATTTTACAAACACAGCTACCTGACCCATGACCTTTTGAACAACTCATTTACATAACCCCTTTCGAATTATCGTACAGTAACAAGATATGTACTGATACGCTAACTGTGTGGGCGAAAGGCTAAATGGAGATTAATCCTCTAATTTTTTCTTGTAATCTTTTTGTCTAATATGTTCATAAGGTAAGATATATAAAGGTTTATTTGGTAACCATTCTGCATAGAAAACCTCTTCAATGGATTGATATGCCTCTTGTTTAATTTGTGACGTGAGCCAGGCTTTTGTCACATTAGCTTCTTTTAAGTTTTCTGATACGATCTCACCGTCTAAGATGAGTGAGATTGACACATTGGCTTGCTCAGCTTTAATATTCATAGAAGCGTTAGTAGGTTGATCATATAAGGGTTTTTTCATAACGGATAAGAGGCCGTTTGTTTCTAAAATAGCATATTCTACTTCTTGTATTGAAAAAACATCCTTCATTCGAAGTAAGTGACGTAATTCATTAATATCAATTTTATTTTTTCTCATTTGATCGTATACAATTTGTCCTTTGTGTATTAAAAATGAAGGCTTACCATCTAGGATCTTACGACTTCCTTTAAATTTTTGGGTAATCATTTCGATTGTATATAAAATGATTCCCCAAAGTGTGATAACATATGCAATATCTAAAATCCCTGTCTTTGGATCAAACAATGCATTTCCAACTAACTCACCTAATACGATGGCAGCAATAAAATCAAAAGCCGTGAGTTGAGATATTTGAGTTTTTCCTAGGATCTTTGTTAAGACAAACAAGGCAAATATACCAAATACTGTCTCGTAAAGCATTGGTAACATATTATCCATTTTACGTCCTCCTTTAGTCATATCTTGCCTGTAAAGGAGGAAAATATGTATAAAAAAATCTAGAAAATCATTTTTGATTTTCTAGACTTTCTTGTTTAGAATTCTTTTTTCATGGCAATGTGTGGTATGCCAGCATCCATGAATGCTTCTGAAAATGTTTGGTAACCTAATTTCTCATAAAAGGCTTCAGCATATTGCTGAGCGTGTAATTTTGCTGTTTTATATTGGTGTTTTTTAATTTCTTCTTCCATTGTACCAATAATACGTGTCCCAATAGATTGTCCACGATAAGCTTTTAATACACAAATTCTTTCTAATTTTCCATAATCATCTATGAATCTTAAACGAGCAGCTCCAACTGCTTTGTCATCAACGTAACATATGAAATGAATGGCATCATCTTCATGTTCATCAATTTCTTCTTCAATCGGAACGAGTTGCTCCTCAACAAAAACAGTCTTACGTATGTCATACATGATGTTTTTCTCTTCTTGAGATGTAGCTATTTTGACGAGCATGTAACCTTATTCTCCTTTTAATGCAAATGTTTCTACAATTGACCATGTACCATCTGATGCTTGTTTACAAAGATGGAATGATTCAATGTTGTCTTTAAATTGAACGTTTTTTAGCTTCAATGTTCCGTAAATATCAGATATTTCATCTTCTGCTAATTCTTGTGCAACTGTAATGTGTGGTACAAAATTATAGGCACTCTCACCTGGGAAGCTATCTGTATGAAATTGTTCATATAAAGAGAGAAGTGAATCGTTTTGTTCCACCTTAAAATAAATTGTATTTGTTACAGGTGCGAAAGTACTCACTTTGTTAATTTCTATTTCAAATGGTTTTGTTTGTTCTGCAATTTGTTTCAATGATGCTGTTATTGCAGGAAATGTATCTTTTTCTATATTGAAAGCTTCTTTTAATGTAATATGTGGTGCGATAAAGTCATACCGTGGATCATATCGTTTTCGTAATTCGTTTGCAACTTCTGAAATGTCTTCTGAAGGAAATAATGCAATACCATAAGTCATCAATTAAACCTCCTTATTTATTTCTTGCGCAAATTTTAATCAATGTGATTATATTATACCAAAAATAAGCAAAGTAAAAAAGTGGCAAAACAAATCAAGATCCATTCTTTTCATTAATTGAACATGAGGGTCATTACTTTAGGCAGTTCTTTTTGCCAATGTTTCCAGGTATGATTCCCTTCTTCAATTTCGCTATATGTGTAATCATTAACTTTTTCTTCAATGATCTCTTTCAATTGACGATTAGGTGTTACAAAGTCAATTGTACCAAGTTCAGTTGTATCAACACTCTCTTCTTGCAAACCTATTGAATGATAAAGTTTTATTCGATTGTTTGTCATAGATTGTGCAGCGGCTAATACATGTTCATCAACAAGTGGTGATTGAATGACGGCTTGTTGGAAGATATGGCCGTATTTTATCGTCGTCATAAACGCTAAAGTGGCAGCTAATGAATCACCCATTAATGTACGGATTGTACCGAGTGGGTTAATTGGAAGTTCGTCATCTAATAAAGGAACGACCTCCTCGGTTAAAAAACGCATATAAGCTTCATTTTGCTCACCAGTTGGTGCATACTTTTTTACACGATCTTGACGGTCAATATAATGAATACCGATAAAGAAAGTATTTACAATGTCATAATCATCATGCAAACGATCGCTAAATGTAGCAACACGCCCCATTTGAAAATAGTCATTTCCATCTTGCATGATACAAACATTTGTTTCGTATAAGCTATCAAATTCCTCTGGTTCATATATTTTCAATTCCATTTTTTCTTGTAAAAATTCACTCTCAATAAATAAAGAGCGCATTGTTCCTTTTCTAGCCATTATTCCACCTCATCCTTATTAGATCCTTTATTTAATGTATAGTAAGCTCCTTTTTTGGCCATTAAGCTTGTATGGTTTCCTTCTTCAATCATTTCACCGTTCTTAAGTAATATGATGTTATCTGCTTGACGAATTGTATTCAAACGGTGGGCAATGACAAAACTCGTTCGACCATTCATGAGTCGGTTTAAAGCTTCTTGGATTTTCAATTCGGTTATTGTATCAATATTACTTGTCGCTTCGTCTAAAATTAAAATTTTGGGATCAGCTATCATTGCCCGGGCAATTGTCAGTAATTGTTTTTGTCCTTGACTAATACTGCTCCCACTTTGGTCAAGGACGGTATCGTAACCCTTTGGCAGTCGTTCAATAAAACTATGCGCATTTGCATTTTTAGCTGCTTGAGTGACTTCTTGATCTGTTGCAAGCATATTTCCATAGCGGATATTTTCTCGAATGGTCCCGTGAAACAAAAATGTATCTTGTAAAACAAAGGCCATTTGCCTTCGTAGTGATGCTCGAGTTATTTGATGGAGTGCTTGACCATCTAAACAAATTTCACCTGAATCATATTCATAGAAACGTGATAACAAATTAATAATGGTTGTTTTACCTGCACCTGTATGACCAACAAAGGCGATGGTCTCACCAGGTTTTACGTCAAAAGAAATATTTTTTAAAACAGGATTATCTTCGTAACCGAATGTGACATGGTCGAACTCAACATGTCCTTTCGTCGTTTCAATTTCAATGGCATTCTTTTCATCGGCTTCTTCATTATCTTCATCTAAGATGTTAAAGACCCGTTCAGCACCTGCGATAGCAGATAGTAAAATATTGAACTGGTTAGACAATTCATTCAGGGGCCTTGTAAACTGTCTTGAGTATTCTGTAAAAATGACGATTACACCGACGGTAATCATTTGATTGACAGCCATTATACCTCCAGCAAAGGCAATAATGGTAAAACTTAAGAAGTTTAACATATTCATTACTTTTGGAATAAATCCTGAAATTGTCTGAGCCCAAAAACCAGATAATTTTAATTTTGAATTATTTTCATCAAATTCGTTTTTTACACGTTCTTCTTGTGAAAAGACTTTAACAACTTGTTGACCTGATACGATTTCTTCTACATATCCATTTACATCACCTAAATTACGTTGTTGAAGCTTAAACAAAGGACCTGTTCGATTGGTGATCCAACGCATTGCTCCAAACATGAGCGGGATGATTGACATCGTGATGAGCGTCAATAAAGGACTTAACATAAGCATGACAGATACAGTTCCAACAAGGGTTATAATACTTGAGAAAATTTGAATGACAGATTGATTTAAAGTGTTATTGATGTTGTCGATATCATTTGTGACTCGACTCATTAATTCACCTTGCTGTCTTTTATCAAAAAAGGTAATCGGTAAATTATGAAATTTTTCAAAGATTTGTTTTCTTAATTTGTAAACTGTATTTTGTGCAATACCTATCATCCAGAAGTTTTGTAAAAAGACGGATAAGGCATGCATTAAATAGATAATCACTAGCCAAGCTAGAAGAAGAGCAAGCCCTTGTGCCCGTTTCTCAACGATAAAGGTATCAATAGCTTGTCCGACTAAATAAGGACCTAATAGACCAAGACCAGAGCTGGCAATTACCATTAAAATAACAAGTGATAATCTCAGTTTTTCTTCTGACAAGTAAGCACCTATTCGTTTAACTGTATGCCAACTATTTTGTGCGCGCTGGCGTTTTGTAATGGATATATCATTTAGGTCTAACTTTTCATATTGAAAGGGAGCCTTTAATAAGTTAAACATCTTACTGTGCCTCCTTTTCGATTTGTGATTCAATAATTTTCTCATATAAAGGTGATTGTTTTAATAGTTGATCGTGTGTTCCAATTGCCAAACATTTTCCGTCATCTAATAACAAGATTTTGTCGGCTTTTTGTGCAGTCGATATTTTTTGCGTAATGAGTAATAAAGTACAATTATATTTTTGAATAGCTTTTAATAATTGTGCTTCTGTTTCTAAATCGAGTGCACTTGTACTATCATCAAACATTAATATTTTAGGTTGGCGGACAAGCGCTCGTGCGATTGAAATCCGCTGCTTTTGTCCACCAGATAGGTTGACCCCACGTTGACCAACAATAGTTTCATATCCATTAGGGAAATTCATAATTGTCTCGTGGATTTGAGCATCTTTAGCTGCTTGAATAATTTCTGCATCACTTGCATTTGATTTACCAAAGCGTAAATTATCTGCTATGGTCCCTGTAAATAGAAGGGGACTTTGTGGTACATATCCGATGGCATCACGTAATTGGAATTCATTAAAATGTGTTAATGGCATATTATCAATATAAATTTGGCCGTCTGTTGGTTCATATAAACGAGGAATTAATTGAAACATTGTCGTTTTCCCAGAACCTGTTGATCCGATGACAGCAAGTGTTGTATTTCCTTCAATAGCAAATGTGACATCATTTAAAATGGTAACATCTGACTGTGGATAGGAAAAAGATACATGTTCAAAAGAAATTGAACCGTCTTTAATGATTTGTTCAGTTGGCTTCCCATCCTTTGTAGTAATATGTAATTGCTCAATTGGTTCATTTAAAATATAATCAACTCGTTCAGCAGATGCTTTAGCACGTGAAAAGGCCATTGTAATGAAGGCCAGCATCGAAATAGCCATGACAATTCGTAAAGCATAGTTAACAATAGCAACAACATCACCGACATGGATGGTGCCTGCTATCGTTTGCTGATTCCCATACCAAAGAATAAAAAGTAAACTTAAATTCATAACGAATAGTAAAATCGGCATGGCAGCTTCCATGAAGCGGAAGGCTGTTTGTGATGTTAACTTGAGGTCCTCGTTAGCATCTTTAAAGCGTGAATTTTCAAACCTACGTGTAACAAAAGCTTTAATCACACGAATACCTGCAATGTTTTCTTGTAAGACGCGGTTTACCTCGTCTACACTTTGTTGGACTTTACGAAACATGACACTACCTTTTTTAAGTACCCAAAAAAGGAAGAGTGTCAGAAAAGGTACCGTAATTAAAAAGATAGATGCTAATTTAAAGTTAACGATAAATGCCATAATGACTCCACCGATAATCATAAAAGGAGCTTTTGCCATAATACGTAAAGCCATAAAGATAGTGTTTTGTACTTGACGAATATCATTTGTAAAACGTGTGACAATACCGGCTGTAGGAAATTTATTTAATTGTTCATAAGTAAATTGTTGAATGTTGTCAAATAGTTGTTTTCTAACATCATAGGCATAGCTATTACCTACGTGAGAGGCGAAGTAAGAATTAAATATCCCACTAATAAATGTGATTATAGAGAGTCCTAACATGATTGACCCCCATTTAATCACAGTATCTAAATCATTTGTCATAATACCTTTATCAATGACGATACCGAGAAAGAAAGGAAATAATAATTCAGTGATCAATTCAACGAATGTTAATATGTAAGCAATTGTGATCGATAAAGAGTAGGGCTTTAAATAATGTAAAATGTTTTTCACAATAATCCTCCCGATAGTTATAAAGTGTATCTTTAATTATATACAAATTGTGAACATAACTGCAATGAAGGGGCTTATTATGAAAAAGCAGTGAACTGATGATAGTCGGTTCACTGCCTGCTAAAGGTTTGTTTAAAGGTGTTTATGATTGAAATGGACCGATTGTGGTCTGTCATGAAGGAAGAGAGTCGGTTCATAAGGGTCTGCTTGAGCGATTATTTGTCCATGTCGAATAGAATATAAACAGTGGCTAGACAAACGAATAAGTTCACTTGGATCGCTAGCTTGCATTAGAACGCAATTCGCATCTTGACCAACTTGAATACCATACTCGGTTAAAGATAATGTTTGGGCAGCATCATAGGTGATCATTTGATACAGACGATTTAAATGATCTTGATGACTAAGTTGTGCTGTATGTGCGAGGAGTAGGGCAGCTTCAACAATATGTCCTTTTCCAAGTGGTCCAAAAGGATCCATTACATTATCATTACCAATACTAACATTAATATTATTTTCTATTAACTCGTCAATGCGTGCGGTCCCACGTGAGCGCGGATAAGGTGTATTTCGATTTTGCAATAAGGCATTGGAAAAAGGGTTAGTTACAATCGAAATTTTTGCTTCATTTAATAAGTCATATAATTGGCTTGTATAACTATCATCATACTCATGCATAGCTGTTGCATGACTGACAGCAACCTTCCCTTGCATTTCATGTTTAATTGTTAATTTGGCAATTGCTTCCGTATAGGTTGAATGAGGGTCATTTGTTTCATCAGCATGGATATCGATCAGCGTCTTGTGCGCTTTGGCCAATTCAAAAATGGTGTGTAATGAACGAAGACCATTTTCTTTTGTACCTTCTGCTTGTGGAAGGCCGCCAATGACATCTACACCTATATGAAGAGCTTGAACAAATGTATCATAGTTTTCCGATGATGTGTAAATACCATCTTGAGGAAAGGCAACAATTTGAATGTCCAGATAAGGGCGATAATCTTCTTTTAATTGTTTAAGTTCTTTTAAAAAAATATGTTCTTTTTCATTTACGTCAGTATGGGCACGAATATGTTGAACCCCTTGGGCAATAAGCCAATGGATGACTGTCTTCATCCGTTTTCGTAAGGTTGGGATAGAAATATCTTTTTTAAAATCACTCCAGATGGCAATAGCTTCCTCTAAAGAGCCTTGTTTATTTTCACGTAGCATATTAGCTGAAAGGGCAGCATCGATATGAATATGTGAATCAATGAGTGGTGGAGATAGAAAATGACCATTAGCATGAATTTCTTGCTTTCCTTTTAAATTTAATTTAGGTTTGATTTGGACGAATTTGCCACGGTCAATTCCGACATCCATCAGTTGCTTCTGATTCATCAATTTTGCATTACGAATAATTAAATCCATCTATATCACCATTAACCATTATTTGAAATCTAGTGTACCATAGATTAACCGAAATAATAATAGAGAGAAACAATAGACGTTAATAAAAGAATGAATTGGCTAGCTAAAAAGATAACTTGTCCCTGTCGATTAGAAAATACACGAGAAGGTAGGCAAACTAGATTTTTACCATTAATAATAAAGACAATCATCATAATGTGTAATAAAAAATGACCTATTAACTCCATATAACCAAACATTAAAGTTGTCATGAACATGACAATTGTAAATACAATTGCGAAGAAGCGATTTAATAGTTGGAAAATCCATGCGATACCAATTGAAAATTCTACAAAAGCAGCGATGACAGTAAATATAATTGGATCTAATCCAAATATAGGTACATGGTAGAGCTCAATAATGTTCATGGTCATATGGGGATAAACCCATTTTTCTGCTGCTAACCAACAAAGAGAGATACCTAATGTCACATACATAATCGGATATTTAATCTGATCTAATCTTGTTCTATCCATTAGGAAATACAATATCAGGCCAATATAAAAAAAGTAATCTAACATATGAAACCAACTATATTCTAAAGAAAATTGTAAATATAATAATAGCAGTATAAAGGATGCTACATTTACCATAAGTTGATGCGGTATAATATATAGGAAAATGACAATCACTAAAAGCCATGTATATACCGGATTGTGTATATGTATTTCAGGTGCGAAAATGTTTCCATTGATCAATTGCATGAAAAGAGAAACAGCGATACTATATTGTAAAATAAAACGAATAATTGTTTCTTTCACAGATAGCTTATGTAAGCGCTTTAAAAGATGGTGAGAAGAAAGATGTTGTTCGAGTAATAATAGGCAGATAAGCGTTATGATACTTAAACAGGTTAAACAAATAAAAAGAGGTGAGATAATCGTTTCAATTGGGACTCGGTTAGGATCTTCTTCCGTAAACCATTTTACATGTGCATAAACTGGTTTAGGCATGAGGCAAATAATACAAGCTAAACATAATGTCATCATTTTTTTCATACAAAAAAACCTCCATATCATGTTCGTTGCACATATCATGATGTGACGAAGTCATTTCTTGGAGGTGTTTCTATTCTTGTAAGAAAGATGCAACATCATTTATATCATATATAAATTTACATTTTTTTACAAGGCCATTTTTTACTATTTCAAAGAAAACCTAATTGACAGAGTCTATTTAGCGGGAATCTGCTAACGGTTGGCCAGTTTCCAAAAACTTAATCACTCCTTCTGCTGCTCGATAACTTAAGGCACCGATTGTCCATGTCGGATGATGGTTACTAAAGTGGGGGAAGGCGGATGCACCAACAACAAAAAGATTACTTTCATCCCACATTTGTAAATAATGATTCACAGCAGATGTTTCTTTATTATCTCCCATTATCACACCACCTGCGTAATGGCCGCCAAAATAAACGTGATTAAACTGATCTGGCACGTCATCTTGATCGATAATGTCAGCACCCATTTCTTTTAAGACTTCAGCACACTTTTCAATGCCGAATTGTGCTAAGTTACGATCTTGATCTGTTAAATCATAAGTAATCCTTAAAAGGGGATCACCAAAAGAATCAGTATAATGGTCGTCTAAGTCAGTATAATTATGCCACCATGGCATAATAGCAGGGGTAAACCAAACATTGACATTTCGATTAGCATAATGAATCGATTTTTCTTTAAATTGCTCGCCCCATAAAGGCGTTCCGTCTGGCACTTCATTGCCACCAATTGCACCAACTCCATACTGTCTAATTTCAATAGCGCCTCCGTGTAAAAAGTTTAACTTTGAGTGATCAAGATTATCACCAGCAAGGTCTGTAAATACTGCCCCAAGAGCACCTGCCCCCATATATAAATTAAACTTTTCTTTTTCGAAATAACCTCTAGCACCGAGTGCAGCACTATTAAATTGTCCATTAAAGTTTTTACCAATCACACCTTGACGGGTTTTAGGGTTATATGGCACCCCAATATCTGAAAGTAATAAGAGGCGGTTATTTGTAAAAGTAAACCCTGCTAAAACGACAACCTCTGCTTCTTGTTCATATTCTTGTCCTGTTTCTGTATCAACATACCGCACACCTATTACTTTGTCATTTTCTTTAATGACTCGTCTGGCATAACTATTTGTGCGGACTTCACAGTTCCCTGTCTTAAGAGCTGTTGGAATTGTTGTGATAATCGGTGATGCTTTAGCCCCGAAGTCACATCCATATTGAGAACAAAAGGCACAATATACACAAGCATTTAACTGTTCACCATCTGGATTTGTATAGCTTTCTGTTAAATTAGCTGAAGGAACTTGAAAAGGATGGTAACCTAATTTTTTAGCAGCTTGTTTAAATAAGGTAATGTTGGGTGTTTCCTTCATTGGTGGATTCGGATAATCATGCTTATGTTTCGGAGCGCTTGGATGTGGATCTTGTTCACCTGATAAACCAGCTGTTTTAGCAAATTGATCATAATAAGGTTCAAGCTCATCATATGTGATCCCCCAGTTTTGTAAAAGCATGCCTTCAGGAATTTTATCTTCTCCATATCGTTTTACTGTTTGATCATAAATTTCAAAGTCATATGGTAACCAGCGATAAACAGCACCTGACCAGTGAACACTGCCACCACCCAAATTTGTACCTACCATCATTTCATCTTGTGTTCGAACAGGCAGTGCTGTTTCTTCAATACTATTGCGTGATGTTATCGTTTCTTTCGATAAATCTTGCATCATTTCATATCGATTAGAATATTTTAGCTCATCTTTTGCACCAATATAATCTGCTGTCGTTTTATCTTCGCCGCGTTCTAGCATGACAACTTGATAGCCTGCTTTAGCTACTTCAGCAGCTACAATACTGCCTGCCCAGCCAGAACCTACGATTAAGCAATCAACTTTTTTTAACTTTTTAACCATATCGTATCATTCCTCACCTTGATATTGTGTTAAGCTTTGTTGATCCATTTTAATGAAGTCATTAGCTTCAATATCATTGATATAAGCTGCGCGTGGACCAGGGTATTGTTTCATTTTCCATCCAGCCATATTTTTATTACCGCCATAAACTGGATCAGCATAAGCCCCTTCAACAGTTAATTGAACGAGTAAGTAAAAAAAGGTTTGCGCTTCTACACCAGGAAGTTGAACCTTATTGTCTTCGAACTGTTTTAAAATATCGTCTTGATCCTCACTAGCGAGTTCATCAAAACGTTCATTATAATTTTTTAAACTATAGTCGTTTAAATGACGAATGCCAAGTAATATGATTTCTCCGCGATTTAAACGTGTTTGATAGCGGGCACCAATAATCCCAGGAAGCACTTCAGCGTTTGGTCCTTGCTTTGATTGTTTAACTGTTTTAGATTCGTAAGAGCGTGTATAAGAATCAATTGGAAAAGGACCTTTCATATATTCATCAGTATTACTCCCCCATGTACCAAATAATTGCTTATCGATAAAATATGGGACACCTAAGCTAATGGCTCCGGGCCCCAAGCGGTCCTCTGGAAAAATACGTTCTGTTGCAGCACTTAAAACATTAAAATCTTCCTTACGATCAAAGAACAAACGTGCATGTTGAAAATCTGGGAGTTTATCTTCTTTTGGTAGAGGCTTTTCAAAACTAATAAAAGATGTTAAAACCGAGCCCCCAATCAAGCCACCAGCAAGAAGTCCTCCTTTTTTTAAAAAATCACGACGACTTTGCTTGTCATTGTTTGTCATGAAGTCACTCCTTCTTTTTTAAAATAGTATGACCAAGTAAAGATAAAAATATAATCATTTTATAAATTTGTTACAATATATAGAGAGAAGAAAGAAATGAGGGTCAGAGATGAAATTAAGTATTTTAGATCAATCACCAATATCAGAACAAATGACTGCAAAAGATGCTTTAGATGCAACCATTGAATTAGCTATCGAAGCTGAGAAATTAAATTATGAACGATTTTGGATTGCTGAGCATCATGATTTATTTGGCCTTGCTTGCTCTAATCCATCCGTACTTATTAGTGCAATAGGTGCTAAAACAAAACAGATAAAACTAGGAGCAGGAGCTGTTTTATTACCTTATTATCAACCTTTTTCTGTGGCAGAAACTTATAATTTGTTAGAAACGATGTATCCAGGAAGAATTGATCTTGGGTTAGGTCGTGCACCAGGTGGTCCAGCTGAAGTATCTTTAGCCTTAGTTGAAAATTATTTGAAAGAAGTAAGACAATTTCCAGAGAAAATCGATGAGCTATTATGCTTTTTACAAGATAACTTTCCAGCAGGTCATTTATATCAAAAAGTATCACCGACGCCAATACCACAAACAAAGCCTAGGCCCTACTTATTAGGAACGAGTGAAAAAAGTGCCATCTTAGCGGCTGAAAAAGGGTTGTTATATGCATTTGGTGACTTTATGACTGAAGGTGATGGCCCATCAGTTGTTCGAACTTACCGAGAAAATTATCAGGGAAAAGACAAACCTTATGTAATTGTTGCGGTAGAAGTAATATGTGCGGAAACGAAAGAGGAAGCTGAGCGACTTGCTTTAAGTAGTATCGCCTGGAAAATTAATCAAAACGATATTGAATCGAAACAATACGTATTATTGGAAGAAGAAGCAGAAAGGGTAGTATTAGCCAATCCAAAACAAGCAGAACAAATACGTCGTAAAATGATTGTTGGCGATAAAATACACGTATATGAAGAATTAAGTCGTATAAAGGAAATGTATCAAGCAGATGAATTCATGATTGTTACGATTGTTAATGACCCCAAAAAGAAAATGACATCATATCGTCTCCTTAAGGAGAGTATGGATGCTAAGTAGGAGATAATGAGAATTAACAAGAGTAAATGAGAAAGAAAACGCTTACAACCATTGATAGGTGTAAATATGAAATGTATGGTAAGTATTTGTTATCATATGTGTGAGAACATTTTTGAACAGATTGTGACAAAAGAGATTTATCCTTGACTTATGTGAAGAAATATACAATAATAAGTACTAGATTAGAATTATTATTGTTAAATATTTAGTGTTAAACATTTAAATATTGGTTACAATAATAATTAAATATACATATATCATTAGGAGGATGTTTCATTATGTCATTAATTGGAAAGCAAGTTGAAGAGTTTCAAGCAGAAGCTTACAATCCTAAAAACGGAGAGTTCATTCAAGTATCAAGTGAAGATTTTAAAGGTCAGTGGAGTATTGTTTGCTTCTACCCAGCAGACTTCACATTTGTATGCCCAACTGAGTTAGAAGATTTACAAAACCAATATGCTGACTTAAAAGAGTTAGGTGTTGAAGTGTATTCAGTATCGACTGATACTCACTTTACTCATAAAGCATGGCATGACCATTCAGACGCAATCAGTAAAATTGAGTACGTTATGATTGGTGACCCATCACAAAAAATCTCACGTGGATTTGACGTATTAGATGAAGAGTCAGGTCTTGCACAACGTGGAACATTCATCATTGATCCAGAAGGTGTTGTACAAGCTTGTGAAATTAACGCTGATGGAATCGGGCGTGACGCAAGTACTTTAGTTAATAAAATTAAAGCGGCTCAATATGTACGTAACAATCCAGGTGAAGTTTGCCCAGCTAAATGGGAAGAAGGATCAGAAACATTAAAGCCGAGCTTAGACTTAGTAGGTAAAATCTAAGGTTTGCATATAGTAAATTAGAGCACTCGTGGTATGAACTATCGCGAGTGTTTCTATTGTAAAGAAAGTGAAGTATTTCACATGAAAGGGGTAAAATTCGATGTTAGACCAAAATATGAAAGAACAATTAGCGCAATACCTTGAGCTTATGGAAGGCGAAGTTCATATTAAAATAAGCACTGGTGATGATGATGTTTCAAAAGAGATGCTCACATTAGTGGATGAATTAGCAGACATGTCATCGAACATTATTATTGAGCATACGGTATTAGACCGTACGCCAAGCTTTAGCATCAATCGTCCGAATGAGGATACTGGCCTTACCTTTGCTGGTGTACCATTAGGGCATGAGTTTACGTCACTTGTTCTTGCCTTGTTACAAGTGAGTGGACGTGCACCAAAGATTGATGAAGATGTCGCTAAACAAGTACAAGCTTTAGAAGGTGAGTATAATTTCGAAACGTATGTTAGTTTAAGTTGTCAAGTATGTCCTGATGTTGTCCAAGCATTAAACGTCATGGCAGTCTTGAATCCTAACATTAAACATACAATGATTGATGGTGGCGCATTTAAAGAAGAAGTTGAAAGTAAAAAAGTGCTTGCTGTCCCAACAATCTTCTTAAATGGAGAAGAGTTTAACGGTGGTCGAATTACGATTCCAGAAATCTTAGCAAAATTAGGTTCTGCACCAGATGCGTCACAATTTGAAGATAAAGAACCATATGATGTATTAGTTGTTGGTGGTGGTCCAGGTGGAGCTACGGCAGCTATTTATGCAGCACGTAAAGGGATTCGCACAGGAGTAGTTGCAGAGCGTTTTGGTGGTCAAGTATTAGATACAGCTGTCATTGAGAATTTCTCAAGTATTAATCAAATTGAAGGACCACGTCTGGCAGCTAACTTAGAAGAGCATGTAAAAGAGTATGGTGTAGATATTATGGATCTACAAAAAGCAGTGAGCTTAAAGAAAGATAAGTATGTTGAAATTGAATTGGAAAATGGTGCTGTTTTAAAAGGTAAATCGGTTATTTTATCTACAGGAGCACGCTGGAGAAATATTGGTGTACCTGGAGAGGCAGAATTCCGTAACAAAGGTGTTGCATATTGTCCACACTGTGATGGTCCTTTATTTGAAGGAAAGGATGTCGCGGTTGTAGGTGGTGGAAACTCAGGCATTGAAGCAGCAATTGACTTAGCAGGAATTGTGAATCATGTAACTGTATTAGAATACTCAGATACAATTAAAGCAGATAAAGTCTTACAAGAGCGTGTGAAAAGCTTACCGAACGTAACCGTCATTACACAAGCACAAACAACTGAAATTACTGGTGATGATACAGTTAATGGCATATCTTATATCGATTTAAGTACGAATGAAGAGAAGCACATTGAATTAAATGGTGTATTCATTCAAATCGGACTTGTCCCGAATACGGACTGGTTAGGTGATTCGGTTGAGCGAAATAAATTTGGTGAAATTATTGTAGATCGCAATGGTGCAACAAATGTGCCTGGCGTATATGCTTCAGGTGACTGTACAGATACAACTTATAAACAAATTGTTATTTCAATGGGTGCTTCTGCAACAGCGTCATTAAGTGCCTTTGATTATTTAGTACGTCATACAGAAGAGTTTGAAGAAGCTGAAACAAAATAAAGTAAATCCCTTTCGAGTGGGTGTAGCACCCACTTGAAAGGGATTTTTTTAATGCAAAAGTTTCATGAGTAATTTTTTTAAAATCGGCGAAAAGAAATCTGGTAACTCGCTCACTTGGTTAACGATGACACGACTTTCTCCGTAAATATTTTCCATAAGTACATCATCAGCTTCACTTGCTTGGCCATCTGCTAAAAACATGCCAATAACATCAATGTTTTCTTTTCGTGTTTCTGTCACTGCTTGGTGGGTGTCAATAATCCCCGTTTGTTCGTAATTTGCAGCAGCAGGTTCACCATCTGAAAATACGAGTAAAAATTTATGTTTTTCAGATCTCTTTTTCTTTTCATCTGCAACAACACGAATACTATAGCCATCACGATTGTCTTCTTCAGCCTCTAGTTGCATGATACGCGCACCTAAATCATCGTATAAAGAGTCTGAAAACTGGTGAATCCAATGGAAGTAATTTGGTTGCTGTTGGTCTTGGTGAGTGGTGGCAGCTTCCCAAAAACCAACGATATTATGTGGAATTTTCAATTGTTTTAACACTTCATGAAAAAGTGCGATCCCGTGTTTTGTTTCTTCCATTTTATTATGCATGGATGCTGAACAATCGATCATTAATGTAAAAACGGCATCAAATTCTCGATCATTTTCATCTTTTTTATAAAAGATTTTTGGATCGTCTTCGGTAACAAGGTGTAAAAGCTTATTAGATAAACGACCATAGGATAAATTGCTTCGCGCTGTCGATCGTTTATGCTCAATCCATTTTTCAATCGATTGAGCCAGCTTTCTTTTATAAGGTTCGATCACATGCAAAATGTCTTCATAGTCTTTAGTTTGTTGAATAGTCGGATTACTAGCATATTGATCTATACGATTTGCCTTAATATTTGCTAAGCCGTAAGGAGCAGGCTTGCCGGTATGCTGACTCTCTTCATGTCTATCTAAACTTTCTAGTTTTGAATAATCTTTTTGTCCAGCTTGTCTACTGTGACCCTGTGCTGCACCAAAAACTTGATCGCCACTTTCTGTTTCACGTGCTGTTCCACCGGTTAAATTTGTTTTCGTACCGACATCTAAATCCATTTGTAAAAATGTTTGCTGTCGATCACTATTTTCATTTTCTCGATGCCAGGTTGAAAGTGTTTCATCAATGTATTCACTTTTTTCTGGATCGAGTTCTTCCTTGTCAAAATTAGCAAGGTCATCTGTTCGTGTTAATTCATCAAACAAACTATTTTCAAGCCAGTCTTCATTCACTTTATAAATTGGAAAAGTAAAATATACGTGTTTCATATCTGAAACAGAGCTTGCTAACTGATTGGCGACATTTAAGGCGATGACTAGATTATCATCTGTAGTCTGGGCATCGAACGTTTGCATGATCTTTGTTTTGACACTGTCAAATAAGGAGAAAAGCTGATCATCAACGAGTGGAAACTCTGGATATAAGGTGTTAGCGCGAATTTGTAAAAAAATCATACAATACAAAGCTTCGATTGACCGACCACGCGTTATCATGGTTACAAGTTGAGATTGGAAATAATTCCTTAAGTAATTTGTCCGAATTGAAAAATCCTTAACGGTGCCAGGTCGCTTCTTCTTAATAGCTTCTTCTAGACGAATATCTTCTAATAAGGTAAACAATTGCAAAGCAAATTGGCGAAGTTTAAGCTCATCTAGATGAGTATGGATGTCGATTAATGTTTGTAAGTTAGAGTCATGTAAGCTTCCGAGTGCACGTAAATAAACGTCAGTTTTGTAGCCAGCATCTTGAATAGATGAGGGGGTTGACTCCCATAGCGTACTAGCAGTCAAGATCTTATTTTCAGGGTCAATGTATGAGCCGTAAGTGTAGTCGAACGAAAGATATTCGAGCTTGGACAAAACAGTTGTTAAGTCTTGTAATTGGAAAAAAAGTCTCGTATCAATAGCGGTTTCATGCCAACGATTTGCTTGAATCACTTTTCATCCTCCTTAAAATGAGAAAAATGTTGCAGCAATGTTCATAACTAATTGCTGTTCTCGTTGTTCACTTAACTTATGTGCAATTGCCCGTAAAATAGCACGATCGATTGAAATAGCGGTACTTAAGTCACAAGCATCTAATAAAGCTCGAATTGAAGCGGCTTCTTCGGGTAATTTACCTTGAGAAACGGCAGCTATTAAATCCGCTGAAAATTCGATGAAGGATTGAATTTGTTTATCATCCCTAAGCGCTGTTTCTTGTTTAATGACGTCATATAATTGATCGCCTTGAATATATGGAACATCAATCACTATAAATCGGTTTTTTAAAGCTTCGTTTAAAGGAACTGTACCAATATAACCTTCGTTAATGGCTGCAATGACATTAAAGTGTTTCTTTGCTGTAATCATTTCATTTGTAAAGGGGTTAGTAATGGTCCGCCTATAGTCTAGTACGCCATTAATGAGTGGTAAGGTCTCTGGCTTAGCCATATTGATCTCATCAATATAAAGCAAGGTACCTTCTTCCATTGCATTTGTAACAGGTCCAGGTACAAACTCAATGACTTGTTTATCATCTTCATAAGCTAAAGTTTTAAAACCCACTAAACTTTCTGCATCTAAATCCACTGAACAATTTACGCTATACATTGCTTGGGTCAGAATGGAAGACAATGTTTCAGCTAATTTTGTTTTACCTGAACCAGTAGGTCCTTTTAACAAGATGTTTTTACCCATTAACAAGGCGACTAGCGCATCATATAATAGTTCGTTATTGGGGGAGATATATCCACCATGTCGGATAAGGTTTTTTTGTTGATTTGCATCAGTTTGAATTAATTCTAATCTTTTCTTTAAATGGTCTGGTAAAGTCTCAATGTATTTATTCATATGAATCTCCTTTAATGAATTACTTAACTCTATTGTATGGGCTAGCTTTTTATAATGGAAATGATTGGCTTTTTCTTGGAGCGAATAAATAACGGTCAATCATATAACATGTTAAAATAAGAAGAGGAGGCGATGAACTATGATGAAAGCAATCACTGTAAAAGAACCTGGTGGTAGTGATCAATTACAGCTAACCCAACAGAAGAAGCCCCAACCTAGCAAAGGGGAACTATTAATTGAAGTTCATGCAGCAGCAGTTAATAGAACAGATATCGTTAATCGAGAGAGTGAAAATAGTTATTTAGAACATCATATATTAGGTATAGAGGTAGCAGGTATTGTTGTCGATCAAGGTGAGGATACAAGCTTACCAATTGGAACGAAAGTAATGGGACTCGTAAATGGCGGAGGTTATGCAGAATTTGCCGTCATGCCTGAAGAAAGAGCCATTATTGTGCCAGAGGAATTATCATTTACTGAAGCAGCAGCGATTCCAGAAGTGTTTTTAACGGCTTACCAAACACTCTATTGGCTAGGTCAATTAAAAAAGGGTGAAACAGTACTTATTCATGCTGGTGGAAGTGGTGTAGGAACAGCAGCAATTCAATTAGCAAAACAGTTAACTGAAGCGACAGTGATTACAACAGCAGGAACAGATGAAAAGTTAGCCCACGCTAAAGAGCTAGGAGCAGATATTTGTATTAACTATAAGCGACAAAATTTTGCTGAAGAAGTATTAGAAGTAACCAATGGACAAGGAGCAGATGTCATCTTAGACTTTGTTGGCGCATCATACTTTGAGAAAAATTATGAAAGTATTGCAACTGACGGTAGATGGGTCTTGATTGGTATTCTAGGTGGAGCAACAGTAGAAAATGTAAATCTCTTTCAACTTATGTTAAAGCGTGTCCAATTAATTGGTACATTATTAACACCACGTAGTGATGAATATAAAGCAAAATTAACGAAAGAATTTGAAGAAAATGTCATGCCAGCCTTTAAGAATAAACTGATTAAACCAATCGTTGATACAACTTTTCGTTTAGAAAATATTCGCGAAGCACATGACTATATGGAAGCCAACCAAAATATAGGTAAAATCATTATAGAAGTGAAAGCAGACTAGACAATTTACCTCAATTATATTATATTAAGATTAACTTCATAAATGTTATCCAGAGTGATGGAGAGTACTGGCTCATTGATATCACAGCAACCTAGTTAAACTAAGGTGCTCCAACCAGCGAAGCATAGCTTTGAATGATAACAAAAGTAAAAGGCTTATCATAACCTTTTGTTACATTCATCATGTAGCAGAAGGTTTTTTTGTTATCAAAATAAATGAAAGGGGGGAAGGTCAAATGAATTCAAGTGGATATATAAGAGGTTTATATAGTAAAAATAGTGGAAGAGATCAGTTTTTACAAACAGTATTACAGGTGATTGAAAGACAAATGGCAAAGTGGGATAGCAAATCTGAAGTGACTTATCATTTAGATAAAGATAACTATAAGATAACCTTCCAATTTAAGGGGAAAACATATGAAATATCTTTAAAGTTCGAGACGATTAGTCATTTACAACATAAATCACCTTATGCTTTAGATCGTCATATATGGCACACATTAGAAAAGCAAGGTTTAATTATTCGTTATTCGACCGGTAATTACTTGTCATATGTTTTACATTAAAGAAATCCCGAAAGAATATCTTTCGGGATTCAACTTTTATTCTTTTATCATATTGTTCGTAGATTTATCCCATATGTAACCGATGAGAGCAACTGTTATAGCAGGTAGTACCCAACCAAGTCCATTTTGATGTAATGGTAAAACATTAAGAATTCGGTCAATACGAGTTAAATCGAATTCGAAAAAGTCTAAAACACCATGAATAGCGAAGGTGGCTGTTAGACATATTGAGAAGACGTACATTTTTTTACTTTCACCGATAAAGACTTGAGCAATCGCTAAAAAGATTAAAACAATAGCAAAAGGATAAATAAATACAAGAATAGGTGTAGCAATCGATAGAATAGTATTTAATCCTAAGTTCGTGATGAGTAATCCGATGATTGCAAAAATGGCTACATAACTTTTAAAATGCACTTTGGGCTGTCGTTCGTGAAAGAATGTGGCACAAGCGTTTGTTAACCCTACACAAGTAGTTAAGCAAGCGAGTATTACAATGAGACCAAATAAAATGCTGCCACTTCGTCCAAATAAAGTGTCGGCAGCTAATACTAAAATATCCGCACCATTTTCTACATCTGTTGTAATAGGAAGTACACGTCCAATCCAACTCAAGGATAAATAAACAATCGTTAAGCAGATAGCAGCAATTGTTCCAGCAAAGGCAGTTCCTTTTATGATAGATCGTTTATCTTCGACACCCATTTGTTGTAAGCTATGAACAACAACAATTCCAAAAGCTAAAGCTGCTATTGCATCCATTGTAAAATAACCTTCTAAAAAACCAGTTAAAAAAGGTGTATGTATAAATTTTTCATCTGGTTGGCTTGCTTCGTATGTCAAGGTGAAAAAAGCGCGGACAAATAAAATTGTCAAAACTAAAATAAGAGCAGGCGTTAAGATTTTTCCAATGCGCTCGACCATTTTCTTAGGGTCGATACTCAGTATATAAGTCATTGCAAAGAAGATAACCGTAAATAAAAATAAAATAAAGTTATTATCTCGTGCAAACACTTGTACAAAGCCAAGTTCATAGGCAACACTAGCTGCACGGGGTATCCCATATAGTGCACCAATTGACAAATATACGATTATTGTGAAAATTAAGCCGAATAAAGGTGAAACACGCCGACCAATATCTAATAATCCATTTTTAGATAAAGTGACAGAGAGAACAGCTAAAAAAGGAATAAAGACAGCTGTTAATATAAATCCTGAGATAGCAGCTATAAAATAATTACCTGATTCCATACCTAAAAAAGGAGGGAAAATTAAATTTCCGGCACCGAAGAATAGTGAAAAAAGCATGAAGCCGAGTATGAGCAAATTTCGAACTGACATAATTAAGATCCTCCTAAATAATTTAAGTATAATACCTTCAATATCATATCAAGTTTTTCTTTGAACTGACAACTAAAAAAAGACAAAAAAAGAATGAATGAAATGAATCATTCATTCTTAATTAAAGTAATTAGCAAGTCCTTTTGCTAATGCATTACCGACTTGTGTTCCGTAATCACTACTTGTAATCGTATTTAGATCGTTTTGGTTTGTAATAAAACCAAGCTCTAGTAATACTGATAAATCACGATTTTCACGTAAAACATAATAATTATCTTTTTGAACACCGCGATCATTTAAGGATAATTCATCCATTAGTGCATTCTGAATGGATTGAGCCAATTTGGCGTCATTATTTCCATCAAAATAATGTGTACTGACACCATTGATCTGGTTAGAAGTAAATGCGTTTAAATGAATACTAATAAATGCATCTGTCCAATAAGCATTACTCACTCTAACGCGATCAAATAATGAGACGTATTTATCATTTGTTCTCGTATAAACAACGGTAGCCCCGTGTGACTCTAACACTTGTCCAATTTGTTTCGTTATATTTAAAACAAGATCTTTTTCGAATTGGCCGTTTAAAGCAGTTGAACCAGGGTCATATCCACCATGTCCTGCATCAAGAACAATGTTTTTACCATTTAATTGATTACTTGACGTTTGCTGACTTCTTGTCTTTGCTTGTGAACTTGAACTTGAAGTTAACCAACCTGCAATCCAAGCTACTTTACCATTAGCTGTTTTCACTTGTTTCCAGTCACCTTGTGATTGCAAGACTTGTAATTTATCACCTTTATCTGTGAAACCAGTTATTTGATAGTTAGTGCCTGGACCAGAACGAAGACGAACCCCTTGTTCAGCAACATATACAGTCGTACTTGTTTGTTTTACTTCTGCCTTCTTTTTCGGACTAGATTGATTGCTAGATTTCATTAAATATTGACCAGCAACCCATGCTGTTTGTCCATTGTAATATGTTTGCTTCCAACCGTGCTTATCTTGAAAGACGGTTACTTTATCACCTTTATTCAATGTTCCAATGACAGAAGCGCTAGATGAGGGACTTGATCTGACATTTAATCCATCATTACCAACAATATATGTTGTTCCGCTTTCAGCCTGAACGTGTGGGATAAAGAGAAATGTTAGCATTAATATAAAAACAGAAAGTAAACTCAATTGTTTTTTCATGTAAACTTTCCCCTTTCAGGAATCTAGTTGTTGATAAGTAAAAATAAAAAAGAGAGTTATACACAGTTTACTATAAAATTACAAAAAAATAAAGTTAGCTTAAGAATCTTTCTTTTTCTCTGTAATAAAATAGCTATTTAAAGCGCGCGAGATCGCTTTGGCAACTTGCTCGTGATATGTATCTGATTCAATCGCTTTTAAGTCTTTTTTATTTGTAATAAAGCCGAGTTCTAATAGAATAGCTCTTGTTTCATTTTCTCGTAAAACTTCATAGTTACTTTCAAATAGACCACGACTATTTAATCCAGTGGAAACTTTGAGTCCATGTTGGATGTAAGAAGCAAGTTGTTTAGCTTGTTTATCCTCAAAATAATGACTCGTTACACCAGAAGAGTTTTCAGATGTGAATGCATCAAAGTGGATGCTAATAAAAAAGTCTGCTTCATATGCTTCTGCAAATTCAATACGTTTATTTAAAGGAACAAACATATCTGTTTCTCTCGTTAAGATAACTTGAACACCACGTTCTTCTAAATAACTTGCAATTGCTTTGGCAATGGATAAGGTTAAATCTTTTTCTTCATTTCCATTTAAAGCTGTTGATCCAGGGTCATGACCGCCATGTCCAGGATCTAGAACGATCGTATAGTTATGAAGGGCATGATTATTATTTGAAGAAGGACTTCTATTAAATAACCAATAAAAGAGTCTCTTTTGGTAAACCATCTTATTAAAATCATCGATATCTTTATTAACTTCTATTGAAAGTGGATCAACTATTTTTGAAACGAATTTGTCATGTTTGATTAAGGATTTATCTTTATTTGATTTACTGATTTGAGCTTGATCAAACGGTTTTGTATCGACAAGTAAATGGGAGGCAACCCAGGCATCTTCGCCTTTATAAGAAAACTTTGTCCATCCATATTGTTCATCAATGACCTCAATTTTTTCACCGTATTTTAATTTTCCGATGACTTCTCCATTTGGATCAGCACTTGCTCTTACATTGATATCGTTATTACTTACATATTTGATATCATCATTTGCTAACGTACTGTTAGGAGACAATAAAAAAAGTATAGCAAATAAGATGATGGTAAAACTGGTTATTTTTATTCGCACGTTAACCTCCGAAATGTGACTTTGTTTTTTTATCTTATCACATCGTTCGACAAAAAATAAATAAAAAACGCACCATATATTAGAAAAAAATATGGTGCATCATGAACTTATTCGATACCTTTTAATAGTCTCAAGCCATTTAAGATAACGACGAGTGTACTTCCTTCATGTATAATCACGGCATAAGACATATTCATTTGTCCAATTATATTTGTAATGACTAAAAATAAAACGACAGCCATAGCGAATATAATATTTTGAATGACGATTTTACGTAAGCGTTTAGCGATTTTATGTGTATACGAAAATTTGGTTAAGTCATTTTTCATTAAAACAGCGTCTGCTACATCGATTGCAATATCTGTCCCTTCACCCATAGCAACACCGACATCAGATGTAACGAGGGCAGGAGCATCATTAACGCCATCGCCAATCATAGCAACAGTAGAATGACTTTCCTTAATTTCTGTAATAATCGATGCTTTTTCCTCTGGCATGACATTTCCATATACCGTCTTTATACTTAATTGATTTGCAATAGCTTTCCCCGTACGCTCAGCATCACCGGTAATCATGACTGTCTCAATATCATTTTTGTTGAAATATTGAACAGCTGCTTTTGATGTGTCTTTTGGTATGTCTTGGATAGCGATTAAGCCTTTAATAAGCTCGTTTTGTGTAAAGTAGACAACCGTCTTCCCATTTGCTTCAAATTGTTCTGTCACTTGATGAATGTCATCCGGTATTTGATCAATTGAAGAAGGTTTTCCAATGGAGTAAGTATTGTTTTCATCTTTTGCAACTAAACCGACACCTATCACATTTTCAGTTTCAATGATTTGTTTTTCAACATGTGGATAATGTTCAATGATTGCATTTGCTAATGGATGATTAGAGTTACTTTCCATACTTACAATGATTTCTTCGAATTGACTTATATCTTCTGAAGATAGACTTGGAATAAAATATGTGTCTGTCACGACAGGTTTACCTTTTGTTAAGGTACCCGTTTTATCGAAAGCAACAGCTGATAAGTCAGCAAGATTTGATAAATAAGATCCACCTTTAAAAAGTACACCACGCTTTGCTAAGTGACTAATTGCCGAAAGCGTCGCTGGAATATCCGTGACGGCTAAGGCGCAAGGTGATGTAGCGATGAGAAAGACCATCGTTCGATAAAAACTATCATAAGTTCCCCAATCAAATAAATAGAGACCTGCTAAATAAAAGAGTGGTGCTAATATTAAGACGATAGTGACATAGACTGGCTCAATACGCTTAATAAGTGCCGCTGTTTTTGAAATATTTGTTTGTGTTTGGCTGACGAGTTCAACAATTTTGGCAAAAACGGTTTCCGAACTATCTTTTGTTACTTCCATCATTAAAGTGCCCGAACCGTTAATTGTACTGCCAAATAGTGTGTCGCCTTTCGTTTTTTCAACTGGAATACTTTCCCCTGTAATAGATGCCTCATCAATAGCGGACGTACCGGATATAACAGTACCATCTGTCGGTATTTGGTCTCCATTTAAAATAGAGACGTAATCGCCAACTTGTAATTGATCAACATTTACAATTTTGACATCACCATTAGGCATAATTTTTCGAGCCGTTGTTGGGTGAAGTTCAAGTAAGCTCGTAATTTCTTTTTTACTTTTATTTTGCGTGTAATCTTCTAAATAATGTGCACCCGCAAAAATTAAAATAAGTAAGGCTGCTTCCATAAACTCTCCGATAATCATAGCTCCTACTGCAGCTAAGGTCATCAAAATATGGATATTCGGCTTAAAACGCTTATGTTTGATCGTTTGTTGGAAGGTGTCTATAAACCCTTCAATAATAATATGATAACCAGATAAGAGAAAGGTTAAAAAGTAAAGCGAATATTTTACAGTTGTGATATTAACAAATAAGCCAATGATAAAAGTTATTAATCCAACGAAGAATAAGATTGTTTCTAGCATGCCACCATGATGATGGTCATGATCGTGGTCGTGATTTTGAGAGAAATTAGTCATAATGATAGATCTCCTTTACGTGTTCAATCGCTAAATCAAAAATGTCATGAACGTGCTTATCATCAAGTTGATAAAGTGTTTCACGACCTTGTTTTTTAAAGGTGACAAGGCGTGCCATTTTAAGTTCTCTTAATTGATGAGATATGGCACTTTGCGACATGTTTAAAGCACGGCAAATTTGTGAAACAGTTAATGGTTTATTTTTTAAAACGAAAATAATTTTAATTCGTGTAGGGTTCGAAAAAGCTTTAAATAGTTGAGCAATGTCTTGTTCGATATGCTCGTCTAACATAGTTAAATCTTCTTTTGTCATTCAATCACCTCATCTTTATATGAATACATGAGAGTTTGTTCATGTATTCATATAAATAATAAAGCTAAAGAAGATATTTGTCAATAAAAAAAGACGAACAGATTAACTGTTCATCTTACTTAATCACGATATAGTTCTGGAAATAACTTTTCAAGAATTCCTCTAAAGAAAAAAGAAGCTGGATAAATAGCTAAGATAACGATAATCAATTGCGCAACAATCTTGGACAAACCGGTTAAAGGAACCGTTTCAGTAATTAAATATTTACCACTATATATAATCGTTAGAGCTAAAGCAATAGCTAAGACGAATGCAAATACAGCAACCATTATATTACTAATAAACTGTCGACTCATAGCTCATCCACCTCTCTCACTTATATATTACCGAGGAAAAGGAAAGATAAACAATATTTTATAAAAAATTTATAATTATAAAGTAATCATATTTAAGAAAGGATAAGTCGATTGTAATTCACCACGAACTTTTTTAACACTTGTATTTTTACCTTGTAACCACCTTTTAAAATCAAACATATAAGGGAGCCGGTTAAAACCAAGTGTAAACCCTACTTGCAATTCATCAGGTAAATAAATAGCGGTGTGTAAAGTGCCAGACCATGAGCCATATGAAGTAGAAAAAATGTGGTTTTCCAAATTGTTCATTAATTGATAGGCATCCATTGGCCGGTGTATTTGTTTTTTATAATCAGACATGATACTTGTACGTCTAATGGAATCATCCATACGATAACGATTTTCATGTGTTAAAGATTCAAAATGGTTAGCACAGGCTACATCATGTCTAACAATAACTTCGCGTGGGGATGCTTCAACGACAATACTCGCATCATTTTTATCTGTTAATGCATAAATGAAAGAGTTTCGATGGGGTAAGTCTTTTAAACATTGGATGGCATCTTCTGTCGTTTGGCATGTTTCAAGGACGATCCGTGCAATCATATTACACATAAATCCATCGTCAGATTGCTTGCGATTAATAAAGTTGTATCCAATAGAAAGGCCATGTTCATTCATGCCATCCATTCGACCGGTAATTTGCATTGACGGACCTAAGCTTGCATAACTCCCATCATTTGGTTGGAATAGAACAAATCGACCTTCATATGTGAGAGGGTCGTTGTCATAATTTCGAACCATATAAGAATGGTCACTATAAATAGAACAACCACTCCGGCCGAATTCTAAGTAATAGCCACCAAATAGTCGAATTGTATCATAAAGCGATAATTGTAAGCTTTTTTGTAAACCATATAATTCATCTAGAATAGAAGGGGCATATTTAGTCATAATGGCGATATAATCATCCACATTAACATTAAAGCGAGTTGTATTTTTAGCAAATATTTTTTTATAATAATTGTGAACGATTGGCGTGTTTTTCAATAATTCTCCTTGATAATATCCAAAATCAAAATGATTCCCACGAAATTGAATGACCTCTGAATAGACTTCTTGCATATATGTTCTCTCCCATATGAATATATGTTACTTTAAGTGTAACGAAACATATATGTAATTAATATTTATTTGTTTATCAATATATTTGGATAGGAAGGTAGATAAGATGAAAATTGTATCAATGGAACCAACACCAAGTCCATATTCGATCAAAATAAATGTAAATGAAAGCTTAGCTGATGGAGAAAGTTTAAATTATACATTGGCAGATGATTTAACTGACGCGCCATCATATATAAAAGCTCTATTTCAAATTGAGGGAGTTAAAGGCCTCTTTCGAGTTGTTGATTTTATCACCATTGAACGTGATGCTAAAGTGGCTTGGGAAGATATTGTGCCGGAAGTAACAAAAGTCATTGGAACAGATGAGGCTGATGAACATTTATTTACAAAAGCAATTGCAAGCGAAGAAGAGGAGCAATTTGGTGAAGTGACGGTTGAATTTCAAATGATTCGAAACATTCCTACTCAAGTCAAGTTAACTCAAGGTGATGAAGAAAAGCGATTTGGATTATCTGAGCGGTTGATGGAAGCAGCTATGGAAGCGGCAAGCTATTCTAATAGTTATTTACTTGAAAGGAAGTGGGTAGAACAGAGCCCACGTTATGGCGAAATAGAGGAAGTGGGAGAAGCCATTGTAGAAGAAATTGATGCAGCATATACAAGTGATCGTTTAAATCAATTACTAGAGGCAGCAAAGGTCGATCAAGCTCCAGAGACGATCAAACGGAAGAAAGTAACAGTGGATATGCTGGATCAACCAAACTGGCGGGATCGGTTTGCTCTGCTAGCCAATATGCCAGACCCGTCAGAAGAAGACTATCCTTTACTTGATAAAGCTTTAGACGACGAACATGCTTCTGTTAGACGAATTGCAACAGCTTATTTAGGGATGATTGAAAAGAAAGAGACTTTGCCGTATTTATATAAAGCACTTAAAGATCGGTCGGTCACGGTACGCCGAACAGCTGGTGATTGCTTAAGTGATCTAGGATTTGTTGAGGCTATTCCAAGGATGATTGAAACATTACAAGATAAAAGCCGAATTGTGAGATGGCGTGCAGCGATGTTTCTTTATGAAGTTGGGGACCAATCAGCTGTTGAAGCCTTAGAAGAAGCTTTAGAAGATCCCGAATTTGAAGTTCGAATGCAAGCAAAAATGGCACTTGCTCGAATTGAAAGTGGACGTGCAGGCGAGGGGTCGATTTGGCAACAGATGGAAGATGTTATTCAAAAAGATTAAGAGCAAGTTTTTTGGAAAAATAGAATATTTGCCGTAAAATTAGAAGCATAGATTGATAGAGGAGGAATCCATCATGGAATGGAAAGAAATTACTAGTTTAGAAGAGTGGGAAGCGATTTTAGAGAAATCGAGTGAAAAAGATCAAGTCATTTTAAAACATAGTACAACTTGCCCGGTTAGTTTTAATGCTTTAGACGAGTACGATGATTATTTAGCTGAACAACCTAATTCAGACATCGACTATACATTAGTAAAAGTTCGGGAGTCGCGACCTGTTTCAAATCAAATTGAAGCCGATTTAAACGTGAAACATGAATCACCACAAATTATCTACATTAAAAACAAGGCTAAATATTGGTCAACAACACATTGGGCAGTCACGAAGGCTCATATGAAAGCTGTTATTGATTAAATAAGTACAGACTACTTTAAGTAAAAGTAGTCTTTTTTTATCGTGACAAAAGACTCACCTTCGATTATAGTTAAAATAGATGACAAGTACAGATATGTGGTGACGTGATGAAAGATATTAAAATAATTACAATTCTCGCTTTAGCAATCATAATTGGGAGCTTAGCTTTTACAATATGGAATGAAAAAAATGATGATGATCAGATTGAAAATAAAGTTATCCATCATGAAGACGCAAATGATGAAGATGAGCTTGTTGTTGAAGAGTCGCAAGTTGAACAACAGATAAAAGACATGACAATCGATGAAAAAATTGGTCAACTTATTATAAGTAGTGTGCCAAGCACTTCATTAACGACTGACATGCGTAAATTATTTGATACGTATAAAGTTGGTGGTTTCATCTTTTTTTCCCATAATTTCGAGTCCGAAAAACAAGCTTTATCACTCATCAATGATTTGAAGAGTGCTAATGAACATAATGATATCCCTTTGTTTTTATCGGTTGACCAAGAAGGTGGTAGGGTTACTCGCCTACCAGGCTTATTGCCTCTACCTTCTAATTTACAATTAAGTGAACAAGAAAATGAAGCATTAGTTTATGATTATGGGGAGATGCTCAGTCAACAATTGCTTCAATACGGTCTAAACATGAATTATGCCCCAGTTTTAGATGTGTTAATGCAAGATGAAAATGACGCTATCGGTGATCGATCTTTTGGTGATGATGTTGATATAGTTAGTTCTTATGGCATCCAGTTAATGCATGGTTTACAAGATAATAGAATTATCCCTGTTGTGAAACATTTTCCAGGTCAAGGAGATGTGAGTGAAGACTCACATGAAGAATTACCAGTCAATGATAAAGAATTAGATGAAGTGATTGAAGAGGAGATAACTCCCTTTCAACGGGCGATTAACCAAGGAGCTGAAGTAGTTATGGTCGGTCATTTATTATTTACCAATATAGATGACCAATATCCAAGCTCACTGTCTAGCATTATTATTTCAGACTTGTTAAGGGATGGATTAGCCTTCGATGGTGTCGTTATAACGGATGACTTAATGATGAAGGCCATTACAGACGAATACTCAGTGGCTGAAGCGGTAGAGTTATTTATTCATGCAGGTGGAGATATTGCACTCGTAACATCTGGTGTCGATTCAGTAGGTGACGTGTTTTATGCCATAAAAGAAGCTGTAGAAAAGGGCGACATTTCTGAAGAACGGATAGATGAAAGTGTAAGACGAATTTTATTATTAAAAGAAAAATATGAACTGCAAGATCAAATGGTAGATCAAATAGAGATAGAAAAACTAAATGATGAGATTAAACAATTGAATAAAAAAATGGAGACACCCGAACAATAGGAGTCTCCATTTTTGTTTAAGATTCTTCTTGTAATTTTGATAGTTCTTTTCGTGTCGTTTCTGGTAGTGATGCTCCAATATCCATGAGTTCAATTAAATCTTTAAATGCACGAGGTGGGATTGCTAAATCATGAACTTCATCTAAAGTAATATCGAGATTAATTGTATTTTCTTTTCCATCTTTTAACTTGTGAACAAAGTCTGGTTCGGTCACAAAAGGGGTAGACATACCAACTAAATGTGAAAACTGCAAGGCTTCTAAGGCTTTGTCAGGTGAATTAATTCCGCCAGTTGCCATAATAGGGACACGATCATGGAAATAATCAAAAATGACCTTATTCATATATTCACCTTTATATTTACCTTGTCGAATTTTAGATAAATAAACACTTCGACCCCAACTAGCTGTTGCTAAGTAATCAATCTTTGCAATATCTAGTATGTGATCCATAAAAATTAAAAAATCATCTATACTATAACCAATGTCATCCCCTCGAGTTTCCTCAGGTGTACCACGATAGCCAAATATAAAATCCTTTGGAGCTTCCTCATCAATGACCTTTTGAACAGCTTGGATAACTTCCAAGCCAAAACGCATTCGATTTTCTAAGGGACTACCTCCATATTCATCGTTTCGCTCATTGGAAAAGGTTGATAAAAAGCTTTGAATAAGGAGGCGCTGAGCACTTGAAATTTCTATTCCGTCAAAACCAGCTGCAATGGCTCGTCTTGTTGCATCTGCATAGGCCTCTATGACATGATTAATGTGCCTTTTAGACATAGGTAAGACAGTATGTTTAATTGGGGTGTTTAATTCCATGTGACTTGGTCCGTAGACAATCCCAAAATCTTTTAATGTTATTTTAGAGAAGCGGCCTGCATGTGTGAGTTGGATAATTGCCTTTGCCCCATCCTTTTTCATCGCCTTGGCTAATTTTCTTAAACCTTCAATCGATCGATCATCATCAATACTATAACCAAATTCAAAGAGCTGGCCAAACTTATCAATATAAGCTGCACCAGTGATTTGTAGTGGAGCTGCATTGGCTCTTCTTTCGGAATACTTTATATCTTCATCTGTTACATATCCTTCTCGTGTAGAGGAGTTTGTAATCATCGGTGATAAGACGAATCGATTAGCTAATTGTGTACCATTTGGTAAAGTAACTTGATCGAATAAAGATTGATATTTCCTTGTCATCGTCATCATTTAACGCTCCATTCATTCATCCTAGTTAATTAATATAAAGGTACTATGATGATATTCGAAAGTAAAATCATTTGATTGAGAA
>DATGTP010000008.1:0-2102 GCA_035301825.1 Pseudogracilibacillus sp.
GCTCCCTTGTATCATTTGAGTTCAAAAAGGTGTATAATATATAGAACTGAAATTAAGTTTAACAGAATTAATTATAATTTTCGATATTAAAAAGGATGTTGGACGATGGAAGCCTACAAAATTGAACATTTACATAAATCTTACGCTGATAAAATCATTTTCGATGATTTACATCTGTCTATTTCTGAAGGAGAAAAAATAGGTCTTGTAGGTATTAATGGTACAGGCAAAAGTACTTTGTTAAAAGTAATCGCTGGTTTGGATGAAGACTTCGAGGCAGAGGTCTCACATCCTAATGCATATCGCATACGTTATTCTTCTCAAAAACAAGAGTTTGAAGGAGATTTAACTGTTTTTGAAGCGGTATTAACGTCAGAGACAAAGACACTTCAGGTGATTCGCTCATATGAAGCTGCTGTAACAAAATACAGTGAGACGCAGAATGAGACAGATTTTCAACAAATGATGCAAGCACAAGAAGCAATGGATACATATCAAGCTTGGGATTATAGTGCTGAAATTAAGACTATTTTATCAAAGCTAGGCATCAATGATACGACTAAAAAAGTGAGAGAACTTTCAGGTGGGCAACAAAAACGTGTTGGTCTTGCTAAAACACTTATAGAGCAGCCAGATTTATTACTTCTGGATGAACCTACGAACCATCTAGATTTTGAGTCAATCAACTGGTTAATTAATTATGTTAAACAATATCCGCATACAGTGCTGTTTGTAACACATGATCGTTACTTTTTAAATGAAGTATCATCTCGCATTATTGAATTAGATCGTGGTAAATTAACTACTTATCCAGGTAATTATGAAGATTACATTGCACAACGTGCTGAAAATGAAGTTGTTGAGCAAAAACAACAAGCGAAACAGCGCGCATTATATAAACAAGAATTAGCTTGGATGCGTGCAGGAGTAAAAGCGCGTTCTACAAAACAACAAGCACGAAAAAATAGATTTAAAGATTTAGAACACGATGTGAAAAATCAACAACAACAAGATAAAGCATCTTTAAATCTTGCGTATTCACGTTTAGGTAAACAAGTTTTTGAACTTGATAACGTGTCAAAACGTATCGGCGATAAAATATTATTTGAACATGTCACTGAAATTATTCAAAATGGACAACAAATTGGTATCGTCGGACCAAATGGTGCTGGTAAAACAACATTGTTGAATATTTTGAACGGTGATGACCAAGCGTTCGAAGGGGAATTGAAAGTTGGTCAAACTGTTAAAGTTGCTTATTTCAGACAGACTGAAGCACGTTTAGATCGGGATATCAGAATGATTGATTATTTGCGTGAAGAAAGTGAAGTAGCGAAAGAAAAAGATGGAACTGCTGTGTCAGTTACGCAATTATTAGAACGCTTTTTATTCCCAAGTGCAACACATGGTAAAAAAGTTTACAAATTATCAGGTGGAGAACAAAAAAGATTGTATTTATTAAAATTATTAGTGCATCAACCTAATGTTTTATTATTAGATGAACCGACAAATGATTTAGATACAGAAACGTTAACTATTTTAGAAGATTATATCGATACGTTTGGCGGCACAGTTATCACGGTGAGTCATGATCGTTACTTTTTAAATAAAGTTGCTCAAGAATTTTGGTATATTCATGATGGAAAAATAGAACGTATCATAGGAAATTTTGATGACTATGAAGCATATAAAAAAGAGATAGATAAATTACAAACGCAAGAAAAACAACAAGCTAAAGTGAAACCAACGTATGAAAAGAAAAAGAAAAAAGGGTTATCGTATAAAGAAAAACAAGAATATGAAACAATTATTGCGCGTATTGAAACAACCGAGCACAGATTAGAAGAAATCGAGCAAGAAATGGTTGAAGCAAGTTCTGATTATGCTAAAGTAAAAGAATTAAATGAAGAACAACAAAATCTTAATATGTTGTATGAAGAAGATATAACAAGATGGAGCGAACTTGAAGAATTAAAAGAACAATGAGGGATTATATAACATGGAAGCAACATTATCACATTATTTTGGCTATGACACATTCCGTCCAGGTCAAAAAGAAATAATAACTAAAGTAATGGATCATCGTAATGTGCTTGGCGTTT
>DATGTP010000009.1:0-38590 GCA_035301825.1 Pseudogracilibacillus sp.
CCATAATGAAATGGATTGTATTCAACAATAAGTCCACATGCTTTCACAATAGCAACTCCTATAGTATACTTGAATATAATACATTTATCTTACCATAAATATGAAGACAAGACTTGACAAAATTGCAATTTACGCTTAAAATAACTCTTGTTGCTTTGAGGTGAATAAAGTGAAGTTTTCAACAAATGACATTAGATTAAGACAAGTAGATGGCCTATTTACCTTCGATGAAAAGGTTCATATTCCAGAGCTTGTTGAGCGTCATCATGACTTACGCAAAATAAGTCCTTTATCTGTTCACGGCCTTGTCACGATTGACAAAGATGACTATATTGTAACATTTACAATGGAAGGGGAACTGGTCTTACCGTGTGCCCGCACCTTAGTAGATGTTCATGTGCCATTTTCTTACGAGGCATCTGAAGTGTATACAGAGAAAGACTATCTTGATAAGGAAGATGAAGAAGAGGAAGTACATCAAATTACCGGACAGATGATTGATTTACGTCCACAACTGATCGAAAATATGATGTTAAAGATTCCATACCGTGTCTTTTCAGATGAAGATGCACTCGAAGAAGGAGACGGATGGAATTACTTCACGGAAGACGAACAAAAACAACAGCAAGCTGAGAGTGAACCCGAAGGGGATCCACGCTTAAGTCAATTAAAAGATTTATTAGATGAAGAAGACTAAATAGTTTATCCACGTTTGAAGGGGGTGTAGTTGACAATGGCAGTACCTAAAAGAAGAACATCTAAAAAAGTGACGAGACAACGTCGTACACACAAAAAATTACATGTACCTGGTTTAGTAGAATGCTCTAACTGTGGTGAGTTAACAAAATCACATCACGTATGTAAAGAGTGTGGACACTACGGCGACAAAGAAGTCGTTGAACAGTAATAAATGAGGATACTCTATCACTTAAGATATTGTATCCTTTTTTTGTTCTAAAAAAGACCTCCTTTTCATAAAGTTATAGAAACGAAGAAAAGGAGACGATAGACATGAATCCAATTCGACAAGATGCATGGACAAGTGAAGAAGATGCCCTCTTGAAACAGACCGTCATCGATCATTTAGCAATCGGCAGTACCCAGACGAAAGCTTTTGAAAAGGCGGCCCGCCGCCTACAGCGCACCCCGGCAGCCTGTCAATTCCGCTGGAATGTCCACGTGCGTAAAAAGGCTTCAGAAGCGGTCAAGGCTGTTAAACAAGAGCATATTGAAGCCCATCTTAAAGAGAAAGCGGACAAGCCGCTAAAGGATGCCATTAAACAGTTAGAAGCTTTAATGAAACAATATGATCAAGCTTCCTTAAAGAAGGAAAATAGACGATTGAGAAAGCAAGTTGACCGTTATGAAGCAGCCTGGGCAGAAATGCAAAAACTACAAGATTGGGTCTTGAAAGAAAAAGAATGATAAAATTGTAGCGCATAATTGGAAACGAATCGTTTTTATTAGTAAGATAAAGAACGATAGTTTCTTTTTTTATGGAAACAGACAAGGCTTAGTTGAAGGTGTGAAGGGGGAAGGGAAGATGGATGAAGCAACGATGGAAACAATTAGGCAGATTTTAATATGGATTCCATTGCCATACATGTTGATTACTTATTATATGGTCCATACTTTTTCAAAAAATAAATGGCGTGCCATCCATATTGCAGTTGATTTAAGTACGGTTTTTTATATTATCGCATCAGCGGTTATCGTCAAGGAAATGTTTGAAATCACGACGATAGGCTATATATTAGTAGCATTACTGATCATGCTAGCAATCGTTTTAATTAAACAATGGAAAGATGACACAGAAGTTGTTTTATTAAAAGGGTTTCGACTGTTAATGCGCATATGTTTTATACCCGTTTTCATCATTTATATCGGTTTAATCATTTATAAACTAGTCTAAAAGTGGATGAAAACCCGTCAAAAGTAAACAGAATACATGCATTGACATACCATTTCAAGTACAATACAAATTGATCATATTTTAAAGGGGTATGTAAGTTATGCGGATGACACCAATCCAATTACATAAAAATAAATTAATGACGCAATATCGAAACCATGATGAAGCGATTTTATCTTATTTCGAATATGCGCCATTTTCATCATTGAAAAATAGATTAGATTATTTATCAAAACAAAATTATAAAAGAGATGATTTAGTTGATGTGCTGCAAGCAAGTAATGAAAGATGGGGAGCATCAAAGGAAACATTTGAGCAGATTAAGCGGCTCAAAGATGAATCAAGTGTTGTCGTGATCGGTGGACAACAAGCAGGCTTATTAACCGGTCCTTTATATTCAGTGAATAAAGTGATTTCGGTTTTACAATATGCGAAAAAACAAGAAGCTGAATTACAAGTACCTGTTATTCCCGTTTTTTGGATTGCTGGTGAAGACCATGACTATGATGAAATTAATCATACTTATATGGAAAAAGACGGCGATCTCATCAAGCATACGATTAAACAACATGTGAATAAGAAAGAATCTGTTTCACACATTGACTTAGATAAAGAGGCCCTCCATGATTGGGTTTATGATATATTACGCTCATTAGATGAGACCATTCATACGAAGGAAATCGCCCAGATGATTGATCAAGCGATTGCCGAATCAAAGACATATGTTGATTTCTTTGCTCGATTAATCCATCAACTCTTTAAAGGAAGTGGCCTTGTTTTAATTGACTCTGCAGATGATGCCTTGCGGGCGCTTGAAACAGATATGTTTGAAAGCTTAATTAACAAGCAAGCTGATCTTGCTCAATCTGTTTATGAGACGACAGCTCAATTACAACAAAAGGGTTATCCGATCGACTTAGATGTCTCATTAGAAGATGGACATCTCTTTTATCATGACCATTTAAATGAGCGTATCTTATTAGAACATCGTGAAGATGGCTGGTATGGAAAGCAAGATGAAGTGAAGTTAAGTAGAGAAGACTTACTCGCTTGTGCGAAAGCATCTCCACAAAAACTGAGTAATAATGTCGTTTCACGTCCACTCATGCAAGACTATCTATTCCCAACCTTAGCTTTTATTGCAGGGGATGGGGAAATTAGTTATTGGGCAACATTAAAGGGTGCCTTCCGAGCACTTGACATGGAAATGCCACCAGTCATTCCAAGATTGTCATTTACTTATGTGACGACCCAGGTTGAAAAACGTTTAGAAGATCGTCAATTAAGTGCGGAAGAAGTCATTCAAAATGGCGCAACAGAAAAGAAGTTCGCCTGGTTAATGGCACAAAATGACCCACCGATTCATCTGGTCATTGAAAATGTATTGGAGGCGATGAGGCAAGCTCATGCCCCGATTCGTGAATGGGCTCAAGACTTTGCAGATGACTTAGGAAGACTAGCTGAGAAAAACTTAGCGAAAATTGAAGAAAATGTTCGCTTTATGGAAAGACGCATGGAAGGAGCCGTCCAAGAGAAGTATAAGTTACAATTAGATGCTTATCGATTAGTAGAAAACATGCTCCATCCTCGCCACGGCTTACAAGAAAGAGTGTGGAGCCCGATTGTTTTATTAAATGAATTAGGTGGGGACTGGATTCAGTCCATGCTAACAGCAGAACTATCGGAAGAAAATAACCACTATATCATTTATTTGGGATAAGTCCCCCACAGTTCCCCACTTGTCATAAATGACTTGTTTTAAGCCAAAAGTAATTCTTTAGTCTTAAAAACAAGTCATTTTTTTATACTTTAAATAGGTATTTAGACTCATTTTTAATGATAATAAAATTTCTTTAAATTTATAGTGGAGGATTGTGGGGGGATGTGGTAAACTGTACATACTGGAGGGGAATAGACATGTTTATGGGCGAGTTTCAACATAACATAGATGAAAAAGGTCGAATAATCGTTCCTGCCAAGTTTCGTGAAGGCTTAGGAAGTAACTTCGTGTTGACTCGCGGATTAGACCAATGTTTATTCATTTACCCTGAAGATGAATGGAAAATCTTAGAAGAAAAATTAAAAAGTTTACCATTAACAAAAAAAGATGCACGTAGCTTCACCCGTTTCTTCTTTTCAGGTGCGACGGAAGCAGGACTTGATAAGCAAGGACGTATTAATGTCCCACAAACATTACGTTCCTATTCCGAACTTGAAAAAGAATGTATCGTCATTGGTGTATCGAACCGTGTCGAGATTTGGTCGAAAGACAAGTGGGAAGACTACTTTGCACAATCAGAAGAATCTTTCGTTGATATTGCTGAAAATTTAATGGACTTTGATATTTAGAAAGTAGGTGGACAAATCGATGGGTGAACATGAAAGTGTTCTGAAAGAAGAAACAATCGAAGGCTTAGATATTAAGCCAGATGGCATTTATGTCGATTGTACGCTCGGACGAGCAGGCCATACATTAGCTATTGCTAAACAATTAAATGAAAAAGGCCAAATCATCGGTTTTGACCAAGATATAAGAGCCATTGAAGCGGCACAATCGATTTTAGAGCCTTATGACCCGATCTTAATCCATCATAATTTTAGACATTTAAAAGAAGCCTTACATGCTAGAGGCATTACAGAGGTAGATGGATTACTTTTTGATATCGGTGTTTCATCACCACAGCTTGATGAAGGGGACCGAGGCTTTAGTTACAATCATGATGCTAAATTAGATATGCGAATGGATCAGTCTCAAGCCTTATCAGCTTATGAAGTTGTGAATGAATGGGACTTTAATGATCTTGTATATATGCTTCATCAATATGGTGAAGAGAAATTTGCTAAACAAATTGCTAGACAAATCGAACGTGCTCGTGACAAAAAGAAAATCGAGACAACATTCGAATTAGTCGACTTAATTAAACAAGCTATCCCTGCTGCAGCAAGGCGAAAGGGCGGACATCCTGCTAAAAGGACTTTCCAAGCCATTCGAATTGCAGTCAATGATGAATTAGGCGCTATTACCGATGCCCTTCATCAAGCAGCAGAACTAACGAAAGTAGGCGGCCGAGTAGCTGTCATTACATTCCATTCGTTAGAAGATCGTATTTGTAAACAAATGTTTCAGTCGTGGAGTACAGAACTTCCGACACCTAGACATTTACCAATTATACCGGAGGATCATCAACCACCATTTAAACGAATTACGAGAAAGCCGATCGTCCCAACAAGTGAAGAATTAGACAGAAATAGAAGATCACGCTCGGCAAAACTACGCATCGTCGAAAAAGTAAAGCCATGGGATGAAAAATTCGCTTATGAGGAAGGAAGGAAAAGAAGATGAGTCAACAACCAGCTAGAAGATGGCAACAAAATTATGCACCAGAGAGAAAGCAACAAAAAGTTGTTGTAAAAGTTAAAAATACGTCATGGCTAACTAAAGGTGAAAAAGTAATCTATTCGTTTTGCTTTTTCATGTTACTTGCGGTAGCATTTTACTTAGTTTCATATTCAGCAAATATTGATCAAATGAATCGTCAAAATCAGACAATTGAAAATGAAGTCAATGAAATGATGACGTCGAATGAAATCCTTACATATGAAATGAAAGAATTAAGTGAACCGACGCGCATTTTAGAAATAGCTGAGAAAAATGGATTTACAGTCCAAGGAACGAATGTGAAGCGAATTTCGAAGTGAAGTGAGTGAGCAAGATGAAAAAAGTGAAAAGTACGAGTGTAGCCATTAAGATTTGGATTGGTATATTCTCGCTCATTTTCCTAGTATTAATGGGAAGGTATTTTTACATACAAGTTACCGGGGAAGTACAAGATGTTTCCTTAACCGAATGGGCCGAGGAAGTGCGGAAGATGGATGCCGTACTCGAGGCTAAACGAGGGAGCGTTCTTGATGCGAACGGTAACTTATTGGCATTTAACAGACCTGTTTACCGTTTGTATGCCATTTTAGATGAGGATTTTTCAAAAAACTCAACAGAACCATTACATATTGTCGATGTCGATGAAGCGAGTGAGAAACTGGCGACCGTCATCGATCTTGATCAATCAGAAGTAAAAGACATCTTAACAAAAGGACAAGAAAAAGGGGTCTTCCAAGTTGAATTTGGAACGAAAGGACGTAACTTGTCTGAAAATGTCAAAAATGAAATTCAAAACTTAGAAATTCCTGGCATTAATTTTTTAAAAGAATCAAAACGTTATTATCCGAATAATCACTTTGCTTCCCATATCATCGGTTTCGTAAATGAAGATGAAGAAACAGGGAAAGCCCAAGGGATTACCGGGATTGAAGGAATGTTTAATAAATATTTAACAGGTGAAGACGGTCACATTAAATACCAACGAGACCGTTTTAATAAACGTCTTTTACAAAAGGAAACGATTATTCAAGATGAAAAAGACGGCAGTAATATTTATTTAACTTTAGACCAAAAAATACAAAGTTTAGTTGAAGATGCTTTATCCAAGGCAGATGCTCACTATGAACCAGAGAAAATGACAGTTGTCATTATGGACGCTAAAACTGGTGAAGTATTAGGTATGAGTAACAGGCCAAGTATCGATTTAAACAATTTAGATGAAGTACAAAATTGGTATAATGATGCCATCTCTACACCGGTTGAGCCTGGTTCAACGATGAAAATGTTTACTTGGGCAGCGGCCATCGACTCAGGTAACTATAATCCTGATGAAACTTTTTTATCAGGAAAATATAAACTGGGTAACATGAGTGTCGTCAATGACGTGAACCAAGGAAGAGGTTGGGGCCATATCACTTATGATGAAGCTTTCTACCGCTCTTCTAACGTTGGGACATCTAAACTCGTCTGGGAGAAGATGGGGGATGAGACTTACTTAGATTACTTGGAGCGATTTGAACTATTTGAAAAAACAAATATTGAATTGCCTAATGAAACAGTCGGGAAATTAACTTATGCCCATCCATCTGACAAAATTCGGACAGGTTTTGGACAAAGTAGTACAGTGACACCGATGCAAATGGTGAAAGCTGCTACTGTATTTGCCAATGAAGGAGAAATGTTACAGCCGACAATTATTAAAAAAGTAGTCGATCCATCGACAAATGAGACGACACAAGAAGCAAAACGAACGGTTATTAGTGAACCGATCAAAAAAGAAACAGCTGATAAATTACTTGAGTTAATGGATGGGGTTGTTTCTAATGAGGTTGGAACAGGGAAACGATTCCAATTAGACAATTATAACTCAATTGGTAAAACAGGTACATCACAATTACCTAACTTAAATAGTGGAGGGTATTCGGAAGGAAGGACCATGTATTCTTTCTTAGGCATGGCACCTAAAGATGATCCACAAATTATCGCCTATGTGAGTGTAACGAATCCAGAGCTTGAAGATGATGAAGTCGGAAGTATGATTACATCAGACATCTTTAAAAGCGTTGTGGAAAATAGTTTACACTACTTAAATGTTGATCCAGAAGAAGGCTCCATTAATGATGTCAAACAAGTAGAAATGCCTGACCTTGTCGATAAAACGAAAAGAGAAGCAGAAAAAGCCTTAAAAGATTTTGATAAGGTTCATTTTGTCGGAGAAGGCAAGACGGTCAAAGCAGTCAATGTGGAAGCCGGAAAAGATATTTATGACTCACAACGGATCATTGTCGTCCTTGATAAACCGAAAATGCCTAATATTAAAGGATGGTCTTTAAGGGAAGTGTATCAACTTGCCGAAATGACGGGCATGGAAGTGAAAGCTAAAGGGGAAGGTTTTGTTACAAAACAAAGCATTAAAAAAGGAAAAGCGATTAAAGAAGCGAGTGAGTTAGAAGTGACCTTAAAGAGTTATAATAAAAAAGAAAAGAAAAAGAAGCAGAAAAAAGAAGATTAGTTCTACAAATTAGACTGATACATATAGTAGTTACGAGCTTACATAAGGAGGACATTATGAAGCGAGTAACTACTATTCTTGTTTTAAGCCGTTTAAAATGGTTAATTGCTTTTGTTTTAATTATTGTACTTTGTATCATCGGGCGCCTTACTTATTTGCAATTATTTGAGGCTGACGATTTAACAGAAAAAGGCGAATCCTTATGGTTACGCCAAATTAAGTATGAGCCAGAAAGAGGCTATATATTGGATCGACATGGACGTGCCATTGTGACCAATGAATTAGCACCCAATCTCGTCATTGTGCCAGCTCAAGTACAAGATAAAGAAAAAACAGCCCATACCCTTGCAAATGTGATTGCTATTTCTTATGACCAAGCCTTAAAAGAGCTTGATAAAAAGGCGTCGACAGTTACCATTCATCCAGAGGGAAAGCGTTTATCACCCGAACAAGCTAAAAGGATTCGGGAAGCGAAATTACCGGGGATTTATATTGCGAAAAATACGAAACGATCTTATCCTTATGGTCAATTATTATCACATGTGATCGGTTTTACAGGCATCGATAACCAAGGTTTAGCAGGCCTTGAACTTCAATATGATCGGCTTTTAAAAGGTGAGGCAGGTGCCTTGCAATATATTTCAGATGCGAAAGGAAATGAACTCTTAAAAGATGGGAGCCGCTTAAAGCCACCAGAAAAGGGGTATGAATTAGAAACGACCATTGATCTAAATGTTCAGCAAATCTTGGAACGTGAGCTTGATATTGCCCTTGAGACTTATGATCCGGCAAGTGCTTTTGCTCTGGCTGTTAATCCTAATAATGGACAAGTATTGGCCATTGCTTCACGTCCTTCATATGATCCCGCACAATATGATCAATATGAGGCTGAAATTTACAATCGAAATTTACCTATATGGAGTACCTTTGAACCTGGTTCTACCTTTAAAATAATTACCCTTGCTGCAGCTCTTGAAGAAGAAACAATCGATTTAGAAAAAGATAAGTATTATGATAAAGGCTATAAGCGTGTTGAAGGAGCACGATTAAGGTGTTGGAAAAAAGGGGGCCATGGGTCACAATCTATGCTAGAAGTCGTGCAAAATTCATGTAACCCAGGCTTTGTCACAATTGGTCAATCATTAGGTAAGGAGACCTTATTTTCTTATATTAAGTCCTTTGGTTTCGGTGAAAAAACAGAGATTGATTTACAAGGAGAAGGAAGAGGTATTTTATTTAGCGAAGATCAAGTAGGGCCAGTTGAACTGGCGACAACAGCTTTTGGACAAGGTGTCTCTGTGACACCGATCCAACAAGTGATGGCTGTCTCAGCAGCCATTAACGGAGGGAACTTATATACCCCTTACATTACGAAAGCTTTCATTGATCCCGTGTCCAAGGAAAGAGTTTATGAAAATAAAAAGGAATTAAAGCGTCAAGTCATTTCTGAAGCGACGTCAAAACAAGTGCGTCAAGCGCTTGAAACAGTCGTTGCAAAGGGGACAGGTAGGCCAGCTTATGTAGAAGGTTACCGAGTCGGTGGGAAAACAGGAACAGCTCAAAAAGTAGGTGAAGATGGCCGTTATTTAGAAGATGAACATATTGTTTCATTTATCGGTTTTGCACCTGCTGATGATCCAGAATTAGTTGTTTATCTAGCCATCGATGATCCAAAAGATACCGTTCAATTTGGTGGGGTCGTTGCAGCGCCCATTGTGCAAACGATCTTACATGATAGTTTAGATGTTTTAGAAGTTGAAAGAAGGTCTGATGGACTCGAGAAAGACGTGGAATGGCCTGAACGTGAACAAATCACCGTGCCACAATTAATCGGGCAAGAAGTTGCTCAGTTAAAAAAAGCACTCTATCCATTTCCGATTGAACAGATTGGTCAAGGAGACATTGTTATCGACCAATCACCGAAAGCAGGAACAAAAATCAATGAAGGCGAAAAAGTTATCGTTTATACATATAAAAATAATCGAACATTAAATTAAGATTTGGTATAATAAGCAAGATGGTTAATTTTAAAGATAAAATAAGATTGACATAGAAGAAAATTAGCAAAGGATTTGCATAAAAGGAGAAGATAATCGTGAAGTTTTCGATACAATTTGTCATCGATCAATTTCCACAACGTGGGACGAATCAACAAGCAAGTCATCCAATTGATCATATGATGACAGATAGCCGAATCCCTTTAGAAAATAGTTTATTCATTCCGATCGTCGGTGACAACTTTAATGGCCATGATTTTATAGCTGCCGCAATAGAAAATGGAGCTGTCGCATCTTTGTGGGATATGGCTTATACCGTCCCACAAGAGGTGCCAGATGACTTTCCACTCATTTTTGTTAAAGATACGCTAGATGCATTGCAAAGCTTAGCACATGCCTATCGTAAAAAAGTCAATCCGACTGTTATCGGAATTACAGGGTCAAACGGAAAAACGACGACGAAAGATATTGTTTATAGTATTGTGAAAGAGCAATTTAATGCTTATTGCACACAAGGGAATTTTAATAATTTAATAGGCTTACCATTAACGATTTTACAAATGGAAAGAAAGACAGAAGTCCTCGTTTTAGAAATGGGGATGGATACATTCGGAGAGATTGAACGTTTATCCGAGATCGCTGAACCTGACTATGGGATCATTACCAATATCGGTGAATCACATATTGAATATTTAGGGTCACGTCAAGGAATTGCTCAAGCGAAATTAGAAATTAAGAAGCATTTACATGACCATGGTATTTTATTCGTTGATGGAGATGAAGCTTTATTAGGCCATTTAAAAGAAGGGGTCCGGTTTGTTGGCCAAAACAAGGGGAATGATACTTGTATTCATGATATTCACGTGTCAACGAAAGATACGACATTCACGATTCATGGTCAATCATTTACCGTTCCTTTAATTGGAGTACACCATGCTAAAAATACAGCATTAGCGATTGAACTGGCTCATGAGTTAAATATGACAGATAGTCTCATTCAAAAAGGGCTTGATCATTTAAAACAGACGGGCATGCGTTTTGAACTTATTGAAGGAAAGAATGGTGTCACCTTAGTGAATGATGCTTATAATGCTTCAGCAACATCGATGGCAGCATCCATTGATGTTCTAAAACAATTAAGCGGATTCGACCGAAAAATTGTTGTCTTAGGTGATATATTGGAATTAGGTGACTTTAGTGAAAGCTACCACCGCCAAGTTGCTCACAGTTTATCAGAAGATATTGATTTACTATATACATATGGTGAAGAAGCCAAATATATAACTGATGAAGCAAAGAACTTACAGGTTAATGCGACACATTTTAAGCATAAAGACGATCTGATCAAGGCATTAGACGTGCAGCTAGATGAAAAAACGATTATTTTATTTAAAGCATCCCGTGGCATGGCTTTTGAAACGATTGTAGATGCTTTAAAAGAAAGCGACTAGTGAGAGGAGAAAACACCGTTGAATATAAGCAGTATTTTAATTACATTAATTGTTAGTTTTTTAATATCTGTTATTTTACTACCAATCTTTATTCCGATTTTACATAAGTTTAAATTCGGACAGAGCATTCGAACAGAAGGGCCACAATCACATATGAAAAAGTCAGGTACACCGACAATGGGTGGGATTGTGATCGTCATTAGTATTTTGCTAACTTTTTTATTTGTTGGCTTACAATTTAGTACGATTTCGATTGATTATACATTTTGGTTATTATTATTCGTAACCTTTGGTTATGGTTTAATTGGCTTTTTAGATGATTTTATTATTATTCGTTCAAAAAGCAATGAAGGCTTAACATCTATGCAAAAGTTAATGGCTCAAATTGTCATTGCTGTCATCTTTTTTGTTACCTTAAAGATGAACGACTTTCCAACTGACATCGCTATACCAGGAACCGATTTACAATGGGAGTTAGGCTGGTTTTACGGTGTGCTGATTGTATTCATGTTAGTTGGTTCATCAAATGCTGTTAATTTAACAGATGGCTTAGATGGTCTGCTTGGTGGGACGGCTTCAATTGCCTTTGCTGCTTTTGCGATTATAACGGGCCTTGCTTTTCCAGAACATCAATTTGTTACCCTATTTTCAATTGCCGTTGTAGGGGCCTTGCTAGGCTTTTTAGTCTTTAACGCCCATCCGGCAAAAATATTTATGGGAGATACGGGTTCACTTGCACTTGGTGGGATTATTGCGGCCGTTGCCATTATTGCCAAACTTGAAATATTGCTCGTCATCATCGGATTCGTCTTCGTTATTGAAACCTTATCGGTCATCATCCAAGTCATCTCTTTTAAGACGACAGGAAAACGAGTCTTTAAAATGAGTCCAATCCACCACCATTTTGAATTAAGTGGTTGGTCAGAGTGGCGGGTTGTTTTAACCTTTTGGGCAATCGGAGCTCTTTTTGCAGGCTTAGGAATTTTAATAGAGGTAGGGTTATAAAATGAATGAGTTACACCATTTTCCTTATAAAAATATACTTGTCCTCGGTTTAGCTCGCAGTGGCACGATGACAGCACAAACCTTGCTCCGCAATGGTCTGCAAGTGACGGTTACCGATTTAGAAGCCAAGGAAGATGATGAGGCAGTCTTACAGTTAAAAGAAGCAGGGGCTCAAGTCGTTTTAGGCCACCATCCACTAAACTTGTTAGACCAAGTCGATTTAATCGTAAAAAACCCAGGCATTCCTTATCGTGTTCCTTTTTTACAAGAAGCACTTAAGCGAAAGTTGCCTATCGTCACAGAAATTGAACTGACGAGTTATTTGCTTCATAAAGAGCAGTTAATTGGGATTACAGGTACAAATGGGAAAACGACGACAACGACTTTATTAGGTGAATTTTTTAAGGCCGATCATAAGCCTGTCACTGTTGCTGGTAATATTGGGGTTGTTGCTATCGAACAAGCCGAAAAGTTAAAGGATGATGAAAGTTTATTACTGGAATTATCATCCTTTCAGTTAATGGGAACCAAGCAATTTACCCCACATATTGCAGCTCTTTTAAATTTACAAGAAGCCCATCTTGACTACCATCAATCATATGATGAATATATTGATGCTAAACTGAATATCTTTCGACAACAAGCAGAATCAGATTATGCTATTTATAATGCAGATGATGCCTTGCTTTCTGAAAAAATGAAAGATATCCACAGTATTCACCTACCATTTTCAGTCCATAAACGGCTTGAAAATGGTGCCTGGCAAGATGAGGACTACTTATATTTTAAAGATGAACAAGTAGTAGCAAAAGCCGACATTGTCCTTGTTGGTGATCACAATATTGCCAATATATTAGCAGCGATTGCCATTGCTAAATTAAAAGGTGTTTCTAACGAAGCCATTCATGAGGTCTTAACCCAATTCCAAGGGGTAGAACATCGTTTACAATTTGTCATGAAAAAGCATGGGCGTTATATTTATAATGATTCAAAGGCAACGAACTTAATTGCCGCTCAAATCGCTCTCCGCTCATTTACAAGACCAATCATTTGGATTGCAGGTGGCTTGGAACGCGGGGATGATATTTCAGAATTGATACCAGACTTACACCATGTTAAGGCGATCGTTTCTTTCGGAGAAGCCAAACATAAATTTATGGATCTTGCTGAAAAAGTACCCATTGACAAACGAGCGGTTGCTGAGACCATGCAAGATGCAGTGAATAAAGCTTATGCCTATTCTGAAGCAGGTGATGTTATATTACTTTCCCCTGCCTGTGCAAGCTGGGATCAATATCAATCATTTGAAGAACGTGGTCATATGTTTATAGAAGCTGTGCATACCCTTAAATAAAAGGGGGAAGATGCGCGCTTTATCCCCCTTGATGATAAGGGGGATTTTTTTATGCAAATCAAAGTGGAAGGTCGCTTAATTCTATTTATGATCGTCTTTATCTTGCTTGGCTTGCTTACCATTCATTCAGCTTCAACCGTATGGACAACATATTTATATGATGATCCATACTTTTACATGAAAAGACAAGCATTATTTAGTATCATTGGGGTAGGGTGTATGATCTTCATTCGCAAGATCCCCTTAAATGATATGAAAAAATATGTCCCCTTACTCTTTATCTGTACATTGATCTTGCTTGCCCTTGTTTTAATACCAGGCATTGGCATTGTACGTGGGGGTGCAAGAAGTTGGATCGGTATCGGCTCATTTAGCATTCAACCATCTGAATTTATGAAAATAGCATTGATTTTAATGGCGGCTTATATATTTGAGCGTTTTCGTAACCATCCCTTTTTGCTTATTCAATTGTTAACCTTAATGGTCTTTGCACTGATTATGTTGCAACCCGATTTAGGAACAGGGCTTGTCTTGCTCGGGACTATATTTGTTTTAATGTATGTCTATGGCTTAAAGATGAAAGTGATTATATGGACTGCCTTGCTCGGTTTGACTGGCTTAGTCATTCTCATTGTGTCAGCACCATACAGGCTAAGGCGTTTAACTTCTTATTTAAACCCTTGGGCAGATCCGCAAGGGGATGGCTTTCAAATGATCCAATCCCTCTTAGCGATTGGGCCAGGCAAATTGTTCGGTCGGGGTTATCAAAATGGGATGCAAAAGCATTTTTATTTACCGGAGCCACAAACAGACTTCATCTTTGCGATTTATGCAGAGGAATTTGGTTATATCGGAGCTGTTTTGTTCGTGCTGGCGGTTTTATGGCTCTTTTTATTTTGTATGAAAGTATCACAGGCTATCTATGATTCTTTTAAGCGAACGGTATTTATCGGGATTGTCATGATGATTACTTTACAAATGGTGATGAACATAAGTGTTGTCATTGGATTAATTCCAGTTACAGGCATCACCTTACCCTTTATGAGTTATGGGGGATCATCCCTTGTTTTGACATTTATATCCTATGGATTGTTACTAAATATTACTAAAAGATTAAAAATATAAAAAATCGTAAAGAAATACGTAAGTATACTTCAAGTTTGTAGTGACTTTATGTTATAATTTAATAAATCTATTTACTTTTTGCTATAACATTAAAAAAGGAAGAATCGTATGGAAGAAAAGAAGGTCATTTCAATTGAAGACCGTATTCCAAAATTAAAAGAGGCGCGTAAGAAAAAGGCTAACCGCCGATTGATTTATTATCTTACGATGTTTACGATTTTAATTTCACTAATCATTTACTTACAATCACCTTTAAGTGATGTCAAAACAATTGAAGTAGATGGGAATAAATATGTTGATAAAGAAACAATTTTAACCATTGCACATGTTGAAGAAAAAATGAATATTTGGGAAGTTAGTAAAAAGAAAGTGACGAAACGACTCAAAGAAAATGCGCTCATTGACGAGGCAACCATCGAGCGAAAGTTACCGAATACGATAAAAATTTCGGTTAAAGAAAATCCTGTCGTAGGATTTGTTCAAATAGATGGGGGATATTCATCCGTTTTGCCGAATGGTACATTAGTGCCACAAAAAGAGCAGCAAATTGATTTAGCAGAAGCACCGGTGTTGAAGAAATTCGAAGATGATGACATGTTAAGCCGAATGGCTGATGAACTGGCATTATTATCACCGAACATTGTGCAATTAATTTCTGAAGTGATTTGGACACCATCAGACGAGAATCGATTTAAAATTGTCTTGTATATGAATGATGGCTTAATCGTTGATACGTCCATCCGAAGTTTTGCAGAAAAGATGGAAGACTATCCAACGATTGTCGCTCAAATTGAACCTGGTGAAAAAGGAATTATTCATATGGGCGTCGGAACGTATTTTGAAAGTGTAAAATAGGACTTGTAGTATTTGTAGGGGGTGCCGTAAATTGAACAAAGGTGAATTATTAGTTAGTTTAGATATAGGAACATCAGAAATTAAAGTTATTATTGGAGAAGCAGTTGAAGACGCTGTTAATATAATCGGTGTTGGAACAGCACCATCACTCGGCATGAAGAAAGGTGCTGTCGTTGATATTGATAAAACCGTATCATCGATAAAAAAAGCTGTTGAACAAGCAGAGCATATGGTTGATATGCACATTGAAAATGTTTTAGTGTCTGTGAATGGCCAACATATTCAATTACATCCATGCCATGGTGTTGTAGCTGTTCAAAGTGAAGACCGAGAAATTACAAATGAAGACATTACACGCGTCATTGACGGAGCACAAGTAATGTCTATTCCACCAGAAAGAGAAATCATCGATGTCGTTCCAAAACAATTTATCGTTGACGGTCAAGATGAAATTACAGACCCGCGTGGGATGATTGGTGTTCGTCTTGAAATGGAAGGAACTATCATCACATGTTCGAAAACAGTTTTACATAATATTTTAAAATGTGTTGAACGTGCAGGATTACATATATCAGATATTTGTTTACAACCACTTGCATCAGGAGAGATTGCTTTATCGTCTGATGAGCGAAACTTAGGTGTTGCCTTAATCGACGTTGGTGGAGGTTGTACAACGGTATCAATCTTTGAAAATAACAATTTAACGAATACGACGGTCATTCCTTTAGGTGGCTATAACATTACAAATGACATTGCCATTGGCCTTCGTACAACATTTGATGAAGCTGAACAAGTTAAATTAAATTATGGACATGCTTTCTATGACTTTGCTTCACCTGAAGAAAGATTTGAAGTCAATGTGATCGGAAGTAACCAGCAAGAAAGCAAAGATCAATTAGAGCTTTCAAACATTATTGAAGCACGTTTAGAAGAGATTTTATTACTAGCACAAAAGGAAATACGTCGTATGGGATACAATGAATTACGTGGCGGATATGTACTGACAGGTGGTACAATGAAGATGGAAGGTGCTTTAGAGTTAGCACAAGATATCTTTTATTCAAACGCACGCATTGCCATTCCGGACTATATCGGTGTTCGTGAACCACAATATACAGTTGGAGTCGGGACGATTTTATTCGCAGAGAAAAATGCTAAAATCCAAGGGAAAGATTTAGAACCGACATATATTCAAGAACAAGAAGTACGAGAACCAGTACAAAAACCGAAAAAAGTACGTAAAAAAGTAAAAGAACAAGAAGTAGAAGACGAAGAGAAAGAATCGAAAATTAGTAATTTCTTTAAATCGTTCTTTGAATAAGTCATACTGTATGTAAAATGAAAGATCAATAGACGGAAAATAGGATTTAAATCGATCATTAGGAGGACACGTAACATGTTAGAATTTGATAACAATATCGATCAATTAGCGACAATTAAAGTAGTAGGGGTAGGTGGCGGTGGAAACAACGCTGTTAACCGTATGATTGACCACGGTGTTGAAGGTGTTGAATTTATCGCAGTCAATACAGACGCACAAGCATTAAATTTATCAAAAGCAGAAATTAAATTACAAATTGGAGATAAACTAACGCGCGGACTTGGAGCAGGTGCTAACCCAGAAATCGGGAAAAAAGCAGCTGAAGAAAGTCGCGAACAAATTGAAGAAGTACTTCAAGGCGCAGACATGATCTTCGTCACAGCAGGTAAAGGTGGCGGAACAGGAACAGGGGCTGCACCAGTTATTGCACAAATTGCCAAGGAAGTTGGGGCACTGACAGTAGGTGTTGTGACACGTCCATTTACATTCGAAGGAATGCGCCGTCAAAAACAAGCACGTGCTGGAATCGAAGCATTAAAAGAATGTGTTGATACATTAATCGTCATTCCTAACGATCGCTTACTTGAAATTGTTGATAAAAACACACCAATGCTTGAAGCATTTAGAGAAGCAGACAATGTACTTCGCCAAGGGGTACAAGGGATCTCAGACTTAATTGCGAAACCAGGTTTAATTAACGTTGACTTTGCTGACGTGAAAACAATTATGTATGATAAAGGATCTGCCTTAATGGGAATTGGAACGGCAACAGGTGAAAACCGTGCCGTTGAAGCAGCGAAAAAAGCTGTATCATCTCCATTACTTGAAATTTCCATCGATGGTGCACAAGGCGTTCTCATGAACATCTCAGGTGGCCCATCATTAAGTTTATTTGAAGTACAAGAAGCAGCAGCACTCGTTACAGATGCTGCAGATGACAATGTCAACGTCATCTTCGGAAGTGTCATTAACGACAACTTAGAAGATGAAATTGTCGTCACTGTCATTGCAACTGGATTTGATGAAGAATCAAAAGCACGTGAACAAGAGAGACGTCAAGCACAGTCTCAACAATCATTCCGTCCGAACAATCCAGTTAACCAAGTAAACCATGAACCACCAGTCGACAAACAAGAACCAGTTGACCAACCGGCACCAAGCCACCAGGACGACGAGTTCGACGTTCCAGCATTTTTACGAAACCGTAATCGTAAATAATATAGGATGAAGCGAAAGCCTTGTTTACACAATCGATGTAAACAAGGCTTTTTTTCTTGCCCAAATCCGTCGATAATCCACATATCATCCCTCCACACAATGACAAACTTTTTACACGAACCATCGTACAATAATAGAAAAGGAGGCAAAGCTATTATTTACCTTGATTTAATCATCCTAGTCAACGTCTTTTGTAACACCTTTGCGCTTTATCTATTAAAAACAATCTACCAGAAAAAAATCTCCCACGTCCGTTTTGTTAGTGTTGTCATGATTAGTGCCCTTATCGGAAGCTTTGTTATGATCAGCCCCTTAGCTCTTTTTAAAAATGTCTTGATGAAAGGCCTCATTTCACTCTTTATCGTCTTGATCATGTTTAGCTATACAAGTCTTTATCAGCTGCTCATGCAATGGTTAAGCTTTCATCTTAGCTTTTTTATGTTAGGAGGCGCCATGCATGCACTCATCTCACTTTTCCAGTGGGACCATGTCCTCATCCGCCACTTATTCATTGCTTTACCAATCGTGTCGGTGCTTATTATAAAGCAGTGGAAGCAAAGAATGCGGGTGAAAGTCGTTTACGATATGATCTATGATGCAAAAATTTCAGATGCAGGAAGCCCATTTCATGTCCAAGCCTTTCTTGATAGTGGCAATCAGTTGTACGATCCTTTAACAGGGAAACCAGTCATCATTGGGGACAAGTACTTTTTTAACCATTTAAAGGGTGACCGGGAAATGCTGACGATTCCATACCAAGGGGTGACAGGTGATGGCGGCCAGCTTGAAGCGACAGTCATTAAAAGCTTAACCATTTATACAGATGAAGAAAAACATGAACTAAACAATGTCATTGTAGGCAAACAAAATAAAGACTTCACAGCCGATCAATCCTATCATTTATTACTGCACCCGGCCTTATTTAACGAAAGTAAAAAATCACTTAGAAAGGATGTTCCACATGTTAAAAAGAAAAATCCGCTTATTCATTTTTAAACTCTTATCCTTGTTCAAGCTTAACAAGTCTAATGTTTTTTATGTCGGGAGTAAAGTTGTCCTCCCAGCACCTCTTGAGAAAAATGAAGAAAGACGGCTCTTAGAAAGATTGGAAGAAGGTGATAAAACAGCACGGGCCTTGTTAATTGAACACAATTTGCGACTGGTCGTCTATATCGCTAAACGCTTTGAAAATAGTGGTGTCCATATTGAAGACTTGATCAGTATCGGTTCGATAGGTCTCATTAAGGCAGTGAATACTTTTAAGCATGACAAGCAAATTAAATTAGCTACTTATGCATCCCGCTGTATTGAAAATGAAATTTTAATGTATTTAAGAAAGACGAGCCGGATGAAGGGAGAGATCTCCTTTGATGAGCCTTTAAATACGGATTGGGATGGCAATGAATTAAAGTTAAGTGATATTTTAGGGACAGAAAGTGATTTAATTACGAGCAGTGTTGAAAGTAAGTGGGACATTCAAATGTTGAAAAAGGCTTTGAGTCATTTAACAGATCGAGAAAGGCTCATTATGGAAATGCGCTTTGGTTTAACAAATAAAGGTGAACAAACACAAAAAGATGTCGCAGATAAATTAGGAATCTCCCAGTCCTATATTTCCCGATTAGAAAAAAAGATTATTAAACGCCTCCATATCGAATTTCAAAAAATTAACGGTTAAGATGTGAGCAGCTTTTATGCTGCTCACTTTTTTATCGATGAATAAATTGGTTTTCTCCGGACATACTGACAGTGACAGCGTCAGATGAGGAGGCAGAAGATGTATAAGCAAAAAGTAGATATTAGTGGTGTCAACACGAGTGAATTACCGGTTTTATCAAATGAAGAAATGATGGCATTATTTAAGCAAATTCAAAAAGGACAAGCTGTAGAAGTAGCAAGGAATCAATTAGCGAATGGTAACTTGCGTCTCGTCTTAAGTATTATGAAACGCTTTAATCATCGGGGAGAAAATGCGGATGATTTATTTCAAGTCGGTTGTATCGGCTTAATGAAAGCTATTGATAATTTTGACTTAAAGCATAAGGTCCGCTTTTCTACATATGCTGTCCCTATGATTGTTGGTGAAATTAAACGTCATTTGAGAGATAATAATCCACTTCGTGTTTCACGCTCTTTACGAGACATTGCATATAAGGCCATGCGAACACGAGAGGAAATCATTCATAAAACACAAAAAGAACCAAGCTTAAAACAAATTGCTCGAAAACTGGATATGCCTTTAGAACAAATGACCTTTGCCCTTGAAGCCGTCCAGCAACCCGTCTCCTTATTTGAACCCATTTATGAAGATGGTGGGGAGCCAATTTATGTCATGGATCAAGTTCAGGATACGAAAGAAGATGTCAGTTTTTGGGATGATCAATTATCTATAAAAGAAGGCTTGCGAGCCTTATCAAGTCGTGAGAAAATGATCGTGCAAAAACGTTTTTACATTGGCAAAACGCAAATGGAAGTCGCCGAGGAAATTGGTATATCACAAGCACAAGTGTCAAGATTAGAAAAAGCAGCCATTAAACGGATGAATGATTCCATGTTTTCATAAGGTTGAAAGAAAAGCACATCTATGAAAGATGTGTTTTTTTCATCTTGTCTGTCATATAAATGAGTGAGGTGACTTTTATTATGTTACTTTCACAATTAAAGCGAAAAGAAATCATCGTCTTTCATTCAGGTGAAAAAATGGGACGCATCATTGATGTTGTCCTAAATGATAAGCGAGATCATATTGAGGCATTACTCGTTCATAAAAGGGCGGAATCACTTTTTTTAATCCAGCAAGATCAGCATATGAAGGTGCTTTGGGAGCAAATCATTGTCATTGGGACTGATGTGATCATTATTCGTGGGGAGGATTCTAAGCAATTATCTTTACCAAAGTAGTTTATAATCGAAATAAGGCGTGAATATATGGTAAAATATAAGTAATTATAACACTTTATGTTACAATATAAGTAAAATTATTGTAGGAGCGAGTGAATCAATGACAGTTTCTCAATCATTAACAGATATTCAAGCAGAAATGAAGCAAGCATGTGAAAAAGTAGGTCGTCAACTTGATGAGATTACCATTATCGGGGTGACGAAATATGTTACAATAGAGAGAACAAAAGAATTAATTGCAACAGGTGTAAGAGATGTTGGCGAAAACAGGGCAGAAGGTTTGCTAGAGAAGTATGAGGCTATTGGCGATGATGCTAGGTGGCATTTTATTGGAACCTTGCAATCGCGTAAAGTGAAAGATGTGATCGATCAAGTGCATATGATCCATTCATTGGATCGGCTATCTGTAGCTAAGCAAATTAATAACCGTTCAGAGCGTGTGATTGATTGTTTCGTTCAAGTGAATGTGAGTGGAGAAGCATCTAAGCATGGTTTAGAGCCGGAGGATTTACAATCTTTTATTGATGACTTAGCTCAATATGAAAAGGTTAGGGTTGTTGGTTTAATGACGATGGCACCCCATATTGAGGATCAAGCAGCTTTACGTCAAGTCTTTAGAAGACTTCGCACATTACGGGATGAGATAAAGGAGCGTCAATTAGATCATGCCCCATGTCACTATTTATCGATGGGGATGAGTAATGATTTTCCACTTGCTATCGAAGAAGGTGCGACACATATTCGTATCGGAACGAGGTTGGTTGGAAACGAAAAGGAGTGATCGAATATGGGTTTTAAAGGGAAGTTTAAAAATTTTTTCAATTTGGATGAAGAAGAATATGAATATGAAATGGTTGAAGTCGATGAGGTAGAAGACGAAGTAAATGTGCCGGCAAAGGCTAACCGTAAAGGGAAAGAGAAAAATGTCGTCAATTTATCGGCAGTACAACAGCCAAGTTCAAAGGTCGTTTTGTGTGAGCCTAAGTCTTATGATGAGGCACAAGATATTGCAGATAACTTATTAAATAAGCGAACGGTTATCGTTAATTTACAACGTGTGGATTCTCATCAAGCGAAACGGATTATTGACTTTTTAAGTGGAACAGTTTATGCCGTCAATGGTGATATTCAAAAATTAGGTTTAGAAACATTTTTATGTGCGCCTGAAAATGTAGACGTATCAGGTGCAATAACGAAAACAACAGATGAATTTGATGGTTATGGTGAAGGATGGTAATAGTTAAATGGACATTGGATTAATTAAATATATACTAAGTCAACTACTTTATTTTTACTCAATTGCGGTCATTGTATACGTGTTAATGTCTTGGTTCCCAGGTGCAAGGGAATCTCGCTTTGGTGAAATATTAGGTTCGGTCGTTGAGCCTTACTTGGAAGTCTTTCGAAAGATTATTCCACCCATTGCAATGATTGATTTTTCACCAATTATTGCTTTAATCGTTTTACAGTTTGCCCGCCAAGGTTTGTTCGTCTTATTTAATATGTTAGGCATGTAATGATGGGTATTTATCAACATTTTAGAAAGCATGAACACCCATTTGTTGACTTAGTATTATCATGGAAGTCCCGTGTAGAAGAGATGTATCAAAGGGTAACAACTGATTTTCTTGACCCACGGGAACAAGAAATCGCGAAAACGATTTTAGGGAAGCAAAGTGATCTCTACTATTACGATTTTGCTGGTGGGTCACCAAATGCAGAACGTAAACGTCTGATTATTGCTCCCTTTTATGAAGAAATTAAAGCTGATGATTTTGATCTTGTTTTATTGGAAAGTGAGTATGCAAGTAAGTTTGTCAGCTTATCACACCGTCACGTTTTAGGGACTTTAATGTCACTTGGCATTGACCGGAAGAAGACGGGTGATATTTATGTTTTAGATGATACATTTTATCTTTTTTTAACAGGGGATATGGTTGACTTTGTTAGCCTTCATTTAACAAAAATTAAAAACAGTTCAGTCGCCTTAAAGCAAGTGGACTGGCACGAAGGTATTGAAAGTAATGATGAATGGATTAAGAAAGATTATATTTTATCCTCTTTAAGATTAGATGTATTTATTAAAGAAGTTTATCAACTATCACGGAATAAAGCGGCTGATTTTATTAAGAATGATTTTGTAAAAGTAAATCATACAAATGTCATCGATCCAGCTATCCAATTGATGGAAGATGATCTCATATCGGTACGCAAATATGGGCGAAGTAAATTTCTCCATACAGGCAATCGGACGCGTAAAGATAATATTGTCGTCACAGCGGCAAAATTAAAAACAAAGTAGATAGGAAACTATAGGAGGTTTTGACGTGGCATTATTACCAATTGATATTCATAATAAAGAATTTAAAAAAGGCTTTTACGGCTATAACGAAGATGAAGTGAATGACTTTTTACAAGAGATTATGAAGGATTACGATCTTCTTTTAACAGAAAAGAAAGAATTAGAAAAAGAATTAAATGAATTGCAATCATATGTTGATCATTATGCTAATTTAGAAGAAACATTAAATAAATCGATCGTGACAGCACAAGCTGCAGCAAAAGAAGTAAAAGCGAATGCGACAAAAGAAGCTGACTTAATCGTTCAAGAAGCTGAGAAAAATGCGGATCGTATTATTAATGAATCGTTAGAAGAATCACGTCAAATTCGCATTGAAAAGGAAAATATTAAGAAGCAAGCCAATGTTTTCCGTACCCGTTTAAAAATGTTAATTGAAGCACAACTTGACTTAGTCGATCGTGAAGAATGGAATCAGTTTTTAGACAATGATGAGAAACAAGCAAGGCCTGAAGAGCATGAAGAGACTGATTCCTCGGTTGAACAAGCACAGTAAGTTAATATGTGTGACTATTTTAAAATTTATGGTATAATTGGTCTATGTTTTTAATGGAATAATATACGATGATAGAAACGAGTATAAGAGAATCTTGCATTTGAAGCGACATAGGGATGGTGAAAGCCTATGAATGCATGCTTTTAGAAAATCATTCTTGAGTAGCCTTTCTGAAATGAAGTAGGAAAAGCCGGGTCACTGACGTTATAAGTGCTGAAGTGGATTAACATCATGTTAGTCTATAAGGGTGGTACCGCGAGTTTCCTCGTCCCTTTTTGGGATTTGAGGAGCTTTTTTTATATTTTTTTAATTTATAGTAAGGGGAGGAAATGAGGCAAATGGAATATAAAAATACTCTATTAATGCCAAAGACGGAATTTCCAATGCGTGGAAATTTACCGAACAAAGAACCAATTCGTCGTGAAAAATGGGAAGAAGAAAATATTTACCAGCAAGTACAAGAGCGTACGAAAGGGCGTCCATTATTCGTATTACATGATGGACCACCATATGCAAATGGTGACATCCATATCGGGCACGCTTTAAATAAAGTGTTAAAAGATTTTATTGTTCGTTATAAATCAATGGCCGGATTTCATGCGCCATATATTCCAGGATGGGATACACATGGTCTCCCAATCGAAACGGCTTTACAAAAACAGAAAAAAGTCGATCGTAAAAAGATGGAAATTGCTGAATTTAGACAAATGTGTGCTGAATATGCTTTAGAACAAGTCGATCGTCAACGTGATCAATTTAAACAATTAGGGGTTCGTGCTGATTGGGATAATCCTTACATCACGTTAACAAATGACTATGAAGCAGCTCAAATAAAAGTTTTTGGCGACATGGCTAAAAAAGGTTACATTTATAAAGGCCTTAAGCCTGTTTATTGGTCACCATCATCTGAATCAGCACTTGCTGAAGCAGAGATTGAATACCATGATAAACGTTCACCATCTATTTACGTTTCTTATGATGTAGTCGATGGAAAAGGGGTTATCGACCAAGATGCAAGTGTCATCATTTGGACGACAACACCTTGGACTTTACCTGCTAGTTTAGGGGTTAGTGTCCATCCTCATTTAGAATATGTTCAAGTGAAAACAGATGGCAAACGTTTCGTTGTTGCACATGACTTACTAGACCCAATTGCTGAAGAGCTCAAATGGGAAGATTATGAAGTAGAAAAAACATTTATGGGTCGCGAAATTGATCGCGTCTTAGTGAAACATCCATTTTATGACCGTGACGTTTTAGTGATGTTAGGCACACATGTTACGACTGATTCAGGAACAGGTTGTGTTCATACAGCACCAGGTCACGGGGAGGAAGACTTCTATGTTGCCCAAGAATATGATGTAGAAGCATTCTGTCCGGTTGATGAGCGTGGTATTTTCACAGATGAAGCACCAGGCTTTGAAGGGATCTTTTATGATGATGCTAACAAACTGATTACGGAAAAATTAGAGGCTGAAGGTAAATTACAATTATTGAAATTTATTACACACTCATACCCACATGATTGGCGTACGAAGAAGCCAACAATCTTCCGTGCAACATCACAGTGGTTTGCATCGATTAAAGATTTCCGTCAAAATATTTTAGACGAAATTAAAGAAGTAGAATGGCATCCACATTGGGGTGAAACACGTCTTTACAATATGGTTCGTGATCGTGAAGATTGGTGTATTTCTCGTCAACGTACATGGGGTGTTCCAATTCCAGTCTTTTACGGAGAAGATGGTACACCAATTATTACAGATGAGACAATTGACCATGTTGCTGAACTTATTAATGAGCATGGTTCAAATGTTTGGTTTGAACGTGAAGCGAAAGATTTACTACCAGAAGGCTTTACATCAGAACATAGTCCGAATGGTGAGTTTACAAAAGAAACAGATATTATGGACGTTTGGTTTGACTCAGGGTCATCACATGAAGCTGTTTTAACCCATCGTGAAGACCACCACCGTCCAGCCGATATTTATTTAGAAGGATCTGACCAATATCGTGGTTGGTTTAACTCTTCTTTATCAACATCAGTTGCAGTGACAGGAAAGGCACCATATAAGAGTGTACTCAGTCACGGATTCGTACTTGATGGAGATGGACGCAAGATGAGTAAATCACTTGGAAATGTTGTCGTTCCAGCTAATATTATGAAACAATTAGGGGCAGACATTTTACGTTTATGGGTATCATCTGTTGACTATCAAGCAGACGTACGTATTTCACAAGATATTTTAAAACAAGTGTCTGAAAGTTATCGTAAGATTAGAAATACATTCCGTTTCTTATTAGGAAACTTACAAGACTTTAACCCTGAAACAGACTTAATTGCTGAAGGTGAATTAGAAGAAATCGATCGTTACATGCTTTTCCGTCTCAACAATTTAGTGAAAGACGTTCGTGAAAGTTATGATGCTTTTGATTTCGGTTCTGTTTACCAAGCAATCCATAATTATATGAACAATGATCTAAGTGCCTTTTACTTAGACTTTGCTAAAGATATTTTATATGTTGAAGCAAGTGATAATCCTCGCCGCCGCAGTATTCAAACGGCATATTATCACACGTTAACGACATTAACGAAATTGTTAGCACCGATTGTGCCACATACAGCAGAAGAAGTATGGGAGCATATTCCAAACACAGAGGCTGCAACAGTTCATCTAACAGATATGCCTGACGTGAAAGAGGTTGAAAACTTTGCTGACGACTTACAAGCGAAATGGGAACATTTCATGAAAATTCGTCAAGACGTCTTAAAAGGTTTAGAAGTAGCGCGTGCTGATAAAGTAATTGGTAACTCATTAGAAGCCTTTATTACAATCACACCAAAAGATGAGCAAACGAAAGCGGTATTGGAATCTATTCCATTCTGCCACCAGTTACTTATCGTGTCGGATGCTGACGTAACAGAAGAAGCACATGCAGATGCAACGTCATATAACTACATTGACTTACATGTTGCTAAACATGAAGGTGAAAAATGTAACCGATGCTGGACTTACGCTAACACAGTTGGTGACAATCCAGACCATCCAGAAATTTGTACACGTTGTGCTGACATCGTCGATGAGCATTATGCCCATTTAAAAGAAGACTAAAGGAAAACCGATCACCCGCAACTCGTCTTGCGGGTGATTTTTTATTGAAAATGAAGGGATCTTTTGATTCATTTTAAAATCGTGTGCTGAATCAAAGTTAAGAATATAGAGGCAATCCTTATAAAAAGCTACGCTTTCTTTTTCAATAAGTCGCAAAATCGTTTATACTGATAAAAGATAAAATAAACTTACGGAGGAAAAATTATGTACCGCTACTATATACTGGCACTTGCCGTCATTATCATTGATCAAATAAGTAAATGGATCATTGATACGAAAATGACTGTCTTTGAACAAATTCCCGTCATTGAGAATTTTTTCTATATTACATCCCATCGAAATAAAGGAGCAGCATGGGGGATCCTGCAAGACCAAATGATTTTCTTTTATATCATTACGGTTATCGTCGTGATCGGAATCGTTTATTATATGCAAACACAAGCGAAAGGTCATACAGGCTATAGTATTGCCTTAAGCTTTATTCTCGGTGGAGCGATCGGAAACTTTATCGACCGTCTCTTTCGCCAAGAGGTCGTCGACTTTTTAGACTTTATCATTATTAATTATGATTTCCCGATTTTTAATGTGGCAGATTCCTTCCTCGTTATCGGTGTCAGCCTTTTTATATTATTTACCATCATTGAAGAAAGAAAAGCGAAAAGGAAGAGCATCTAATGAATACGATCATCGCACAAGCAGAAACGAGCGGCATCCGTCTGGACAAATGGCTCTATGAACAAGGCGCAGCACAGTCACGCCAAGAAGCCCAAGCTATGATTAAAGAAGAGCGCGTTCAGGTCAATGACCAATTGAAAAAGCCTAAATATATCGTGAAAGCTCAAGATCAAGTGACCTATCAAGCTTTAGAAAAAGTCTCCCTTGCTCCGATTGAAGCAGAAAAGATCGAGCTTGAGATCGTTTATGAAGATGGGGCGATAATTCTTGTGAATAAACCGCAGGGGATGATTGTTCATCCGACGGAAAAGACGCGATCAGGAACATTAGTCAATGCCTTAATGTATTATACAAAAAATTTATCAACACTTGCGGGACCAGATCGGCCAGGTATTGTCCACCGGCTTGATCAATATACGAGCGGGCTCATTGTTGTTGCCAAAACAGATGAGGCACATGCTAAATTGAAAGAACAATTTCAAGCGAGAACAGTCACCCGTCTATATGAAGCTCTCGTTTATGGAAGCCTAGCAAATGATACAGGCATTATTAAAGCACCGATTGGACGGGATCCAAAAAATCGGCTTAAAATGGCTGTCTTAACAGATGGAGGTCGTGAGGCAGAAACGCGTTTTAATGTCATAGAACGAAGAAGTCGAGCGACCATTCTCCAATGCCAACTTATTACAGGCCGGACCCATCAAATTCGGGTTCATTTGAAGTTTATTGGTTATCCAATCATTGGTGATCCGGTTTATGGGCCGAAAAAGTTGAAAAATTACCGGGATGGACAAGCCTTATTTGCGAAAACAATTGGTTTTAATCATCCGATAAGTGGTGACTATATGGAGTTTTCGATTGACCGGCCTAAATATGTCAATAATCTGTTACAATTTTTTTCTTAATAACAGTTGACTTCATCAGCCTTCTTTGACATAATAAGAACAATTGAATAAGCAGTCTTTAACATAGTCCAGAGAGGCTAAAAGGCAATGAAAGTCATACAGGATCATTATATTCACGTGAAGGATAACTGTATGCAAATTAAGTACGTTTCGTATACCTTTACCAGCTCTTTGGTAAAGGTTTTTTTATTACTAAAGTTAGGGGATGAAGACGTGAAAAAGAAGACGACCTTACTTGATCAAGCAGCAATCAATCGTGCGTTGACTCGAATTGCTCACGAAATATTAGAGCGAAATAAAGGTGGCGACAATTTAGTTTTAGTCGGTATACAAACACGGGGCGTACCACTTGCAAAACGCATTCAAGAAAAAATTAAACAGATCGAAGACTTAACACTTCCAATCGGTGAATTAGACATTACGATGTATCGTGATGATGTGACGGAAAAAACGACAGACCCGACGATCTTATCAACGAATATTGATACGAACTTAAAAGATAAAACAGTCGTCTTAATTGATGATGTCCTTTACACAGGACGAACCGTCAGATCGGCCATGGATGCTGTCATGGATATTGACAGACCTTCACAAATACAATTAGCAGTCTTAATTGACCGAGGACACCGAGAACTTCCAATTCGCGCAGATTACGTTGGGAAAAATATACCAACGGCTGAACATGAAGTCATTGTTGCGAATTTAGAAGAAACCGATGGAATGGATGAAGTGAGTATTTATATGAAATAACCATTTCAAGTCCTTTAATACAATCCAGTGAGATTGAAAAGGTAGTAAAAGATGGAAACATAATGAAGCTATGTTTTGAACTCTTTGCAACCTTTTGCAAAGAGTTTTTTTATGGATAAGAAAGGAAAGGTGCACAGATGGAACATTTTTACGCATTAAATAATATGTCGAAAGAAGAGCTCATGTCTTACATTGAATTAACTGATGATTGCCGGCATGAAGAACTTGTTTTAGATAAACAAGTCTTCGTCTCTAATTTGTTTTTTGAGCCGTCAACACGGACAAGGATGAGTTTTTTAGTAGCAGAGAAAAAGCTAGGGATGGAAATTCTTGATTTCCAAGTGGAAGCATCAAGTGTTAAAAAAGGGGAGTCACTCTATGACACGGTACGGACCCTCCAAGCAATTGGATCTGATGTCTGTGTTATCCGCCATGAATCAGATAATTGGCTTGATGATGTAAGTGGGATTGATATGCCACTCATTAATGGAGGTGCAGGTGCCTATGCCCATCCATCACAAAGTATGTTAGATGCTTATACCATTTACAAAGAATATGGTAGATTTGAAGGATTAAACATCGTCATTGCAGGGGATATAAAACATAGTAGGGTAGCCCATTCTAACATTGACATGTTTAAAACATTAGGTGCCAATGTTTATGTGTCTGGTGCACCAGAATTTATGGATGAAAACGTAAGTGTTCCTTTCGTTGACATGGATGAAGCTGTTGAGATGGCCGATGTCATGATGATGTTACGGATTCAACATGAGCGTCATGAATCAGACTATGGCATTGATTCTTACTTAAATGAATACGGCTTAAACTTAGAAAGAGAAAGCCGGATGCAAGATCATGCGATCATTATGCACCCAGCACCGATTAATCGGGGGGTTGAGATTGATACACGTTTAGTTGAATGTGATCGATCACGTATTTTTAACCAAATGGAAAATGGTGTTTATGTTAGAATGGCCATTATTATAAAACAATTATTAAACTGGAGGGTTATTGATGAGTATCAAATTAGTAAACGCTAAACGAGTAGTTGAAGGAAATAAGCTAGAAGATGTTGAGATTTTAATTGAAGGGGAAACCATTCAAGCGATTGGACAAAGTGTTGCAGCTGAAGCAGATGAAACAATTGACTGTGGTGGGCAATTAGTTACACCAGGCTTTATCGATGTTCATATTCATTTACGTGAGCCAGGTGGCGAACATAAAGAAACAATTGAAACAGGAACAATGGCAGCTGCTCGTGGCGGTTATACGACAGTATGCTCAATGCCAAATACAAATCCAGTACCAGATAGTGTGGAAGAAGTAGAAGCTTTATTCGAACGTATTAAAAAAGACGCTCACATCCGTGTGCTTCCATATGCAGCCATTACAAAAGGACTGAAAGGGGAAGAAATTACGGATATCGCATCTTTAAGTGAAACAGACATTTTCGCATTTACAGATGACGGTGTTGGTATTCAAACATCAGGGCAAATGTATGAGGCCATGGTCGAAGCAGCAAAACATGACCGTGCGATCGTTGCTCACTGTGAAGATAACTCCATCCTTTATGGGGGTGTTGTTCACGAAGGAAATGTCAGCCAACGTTTAGGTTTGCCAGGGATTTTAAATGCGACAGAATCGGTTCAAATTGCCCGTGACGTTTTATTAGCTGAAACAGCAGGGTGTCATTACCATGTCTGTCACGTCAGTACGAAAGAATCAGTACGTGTTATTCGTGATGCAAAACATGCAGGCATCAAAGTGACGGGTGAAGTATCACCCCACCATTTACTCTTAACAGAAGATGACATTACAGAAGATGATGCAGACTTTAAAATGAATCCACCTTTACGTTCAAAGGAAGATCGTGATGCTTTAATCGAAGGATTATTAGATGGAACATTAGACTTTATTGCAACAGACCATGCACCACACGCTGCAGATGAAAAAGCAGTCGGCATTTTAAAAGCACCATTCGGGATCGTTGGACTTGAAACTGCCTTCCCATTAATGTATACACACTTTGTAAAAAAGGGTGTCATGTCATTAGAAGATTTAGTTGCTGCTTTTACAAGCAAGCCGGCAGATGTCTTTAAGATGCCATACGGTAAACTAGAAGAAGGTCGAGTGGCAGATATTACATTAGTTGATTTAGATCGTAAGCAAACAATTGATCGAAAAGACTTTTTATCGAAAAGTAAAAATACCCCTTTCGATGGTTGGGACGTTCAAGGGATTCCAACATTAACAATCGCATCAGGAAAAATTGTATATAAGGATGAGGATCATGAGTAAACGCCAATTAATTTTAGCAGATGGAAAAGTATTTACAGGAGATGCTTTCGGAGCAGAAGGTAAGACGGCCGGAAATTTAATCTTTTTCACAGGAGTAACAGGTTATCAGGAAGTATTGTCAGACCCGAATTATTTTGGAAATATTGCCGTGATGACCTATCCGACAATTGGAAACTATGGGATTAATCGTGATGACTTTGAATCAAGTATTCCATTTTTAAATGGGATGATTGTGAAAGAAGTTGCTCAATACCCGTCTAACTTCCGTAATGAGGAAACATTAGATGAATTTTTAAAACAGCATGATATTCCTGGTATTTTAGGGATTGATACCCGTGAAGTGACGCGTTATATTCGTGAAAATGGTAGCCAAGAAGCAATCATTGTCGATGGTCATGTATCGGTTGAAGATGCTTTAGCCCAATTAAAAGAAAATGAACTTGAACAAATTCCAGTTCATACAACATCTGTTTCAAAACCTTACATCGTACCTGGTGAAGGGGAACGTGTCGTAGTCATCGACCTCGGGATGAAACATTCTATTTTACAAGAATTAATGAAACGTCAATTACATGTGACAGTCGTCCCATATGACTACAGTGTAGAAAGCATTTTACGCTTCAAGCCGAATGGAGTTCTCTTATCAAATGGACCAGGTAACCCGGAAGATGTGAAAGGAACAATTGAAACAGTGAAAGAACTAATGAAAGAAGTTCCTGTCTTCGGTATTGGCTTAGGTCATCAAGTCTTTGCGCTCGCTAATGGGGCAAGAACTGAAAAAATGAAAGTGGGCCATTATGGGATGAACTATCCTGTAAAGGAAGTTAAAACAGATAAATCATGGATTACGACGCAAAGCCGTCAATATAAGGTTGATCAATCATCGTTAGTCCAAACAGACTTAGAAGTCACTTATGTATCTGTTAATGATGGGACGGTTGAAGGGCTTGCACATACAAGTTACCCAGCCTTTTCCGTACAATTTAATCCGGAAGGTGCACCAGGTTCAAATGAAACCAACTACTTATTTGATCAATTTACGGAATTGATGCAGCAAAACAAGAATAATGGAGATGAAAAATAATGCCTAGAAATAATGATATTGAAAAAATTCTCGTCATCGGATCAGGTCCAATCGTTATCGGACAAGCAGCAGAATTTGATTACTCGGGAACACAAGCATGTCAGTCATTGAAAGAAGAAGGCTATACGGTTATTTTAGCAAACTCAAACCCAGCGACAATTATGACAGACGATACAATTGCAGATAAAGTTTATATGGAACCTTTAACGGTAGAATTTTTATCGAAAATTATTCGTAAAGAACGTCCAGATGCTGTATTACCAACATTAGGTGGTCAAACAGGTTTAAACTTAGCAATTGAATTAGATGAAACAGGAATTTTAGAAGAGTTTGGTGTTGAATTATTAGGAACATCTTTAGATGCTATCCAACAAGCAGAAGACCGTGAAAAGTTCCGAGCTTTAATGGATGAATTAAATGAACCGGTACCTCCAAGTGAGATTGTAAATACGGTTGATGCAGCACTAGACTTCGCTGATGATATCGGTTATCCGGTTATTGTTCGCCCAGCCTTTACCTTAGGTGGAACAGGTGGCGGGATGTGTGATACACGAGAAGAATTAGAACATATCGTTAAAAACGGACTTGCTTTATCACCGGTTAACCAATGTTTAATCGAAAAAAGTATTGCCGGCTTTAAAGAAGTTGAATATGAAGTGATTCGTGACCAAAAGGACCAAGCAATCGTCGTTTGTAATATGGAAAACATTGACCCAGTCGGGATTCATACAGGGGATTCAATCGTTGTTGCGCCATCTATGACATTAGCAGCAAAGGAAGCAAACATGTTACGTGATGTATCATTAAAGCTCATCCGTGCGCTTAAAATTGAAGGGGGCTGTAACGTTCAATTAGCTCTCGACCCGGAAAGCTTCCAATATTACATTATTGAAGTGAATCCACGTGTTAGCCGTTCATCTGCTCTAGCATCAAAAGCGACAGGCTATCCCATTGCAAAGATTGCTGCAAAAATTGCAGTCGGTTTAACATTAGATGAGATTCAAAATCCAATTACAGAAACGACATCTGCCTTTTTCGAACCGGCATTAGACTATGTCGTTACGAAAATACCTCGTTTCCCATTTGATAAATTCGTCTCAGGTGACCGTAAATTAGGGACACAAATGAAGGCAACAGGTGAAATTATGGCCATTGGTCGTAATTTAGAAGAGTCTTTATTAAAAGGAATTCGTTCACTTGAAATTGGAAATGGTGACTTCCATCTTCCTAAACTTGAAAAAGTCGACACAGATGACTTGCTCGTTCGTATTCAACATGCAGATGATGAGCGTATCTTCGTCTTAGCAGAATTATTACGTCGCGGCATTACATTAGAAGAGATCCATGACATTACGAAAATTGATAATTTCTTCTTACGTAAATTACAACATATTATCGACTTAGAAAATAAAATTAAAGCAACACCAATGGATGTTGAAGCATTACGTTATGTGAAACAATACGGATTCTCAGACTTGCAAGTTGCTCGAATTTGGAATCAATCAGAAGAAGATATTTACAACTTACGTATGCAAGAATCCATTACACCAGTCTACAAAATGGTTGATACATGTGCAGCGGAAGTTGAATCAAAGGCACCTTACTTCTACAGTGCTTATGAAAATGAAAATGAATCACGTGTATCTGATAAAGAAAAAGTACTTGTGCTTGGTTCAGGACCGATCCGTATTGGACAAGGGATTGAATTCGACTATGCAACCGTACATTCCGTCCTCGCTCTAAAAGAGATGGGTTATGAAGCAATCATTATGAACAACAACCCTGAAACAGTTTCAACCGATTTCTCGGTAAGTGATAAATTATACTTCGAACCCTTAACATTAGAAGATGTCATGCACGTCATTAACTTAGAAAAACCAATCGGTGTCATCGTTCAGTTCGGTGGACAAACGGCAATCAACTTAGCAGAAGGTTTAGAAAAGCGTGGCGTTAAGATCTTAGGAACAAGCTTAGAAGCGATTGACCGAGCAGAGGATCGAAACAAGTTCGAAAACTTACTAGAAACATTAGACTTATTACGCCCGACAGGAAAGGCTGTTTCTGATAAATCAGTTGTTGTTGAAACAGCGAAAAATATCGGTTATCCAGTACTTGTGCGTCCATCTTATGTCATTGGTGGAAGTCAAATGGAAATCGTCTACCATGATGAAGAGTTAGAACGTTATTTAAATAAAATCGACGACATTAATCCAGATAAACCATTACTCGTTGATAAATATGTGACAGGCATTGAAGTGGATGTCGATGCCATCAGTGATGGTGAAACGACATTTATTCCAGGAATTATGGAACATATTGAGCGTTCAGGTGTACACTCAGGTGACTCGATTGCCGTTTATCCGCCACAACGTTTAACAGATGATGTGAAAGAAAAATGTTTAGAAGCAACAGCAAAAATTGCGAAAGAATTGAATGTCATTGGCTTAATTAACATTCAGTTTATCGTTCAAGATGGTGATGTTTACGTCATTGAAGTGAACCCACGTGCAAGTCGTACCATTCCATTCTTAAGTAAAGTAACGGGAGTGACAATGGCAAACATTGCAACAAAAGCGATCTTAGGTGAAAGCTTGCAAGATAAAGGCTATGAAACAGAAATCTTAGCAGAGCGTGACCATGTTTACTTTAAACTGCCAGTCTTCTCATTTGAGAAACTCCGTAGTGTTGATACAACATTAGGGCCTGAAATGAAGTCGACAGGTGAAGCAATTGGTTATGATGCTGATTTAGAAAAAGCTTTATATAAAGGTTTACTCGCTTCAGGTATTAAGATTCCATTTGAAGGATCTGTTTTATTAACCGTTGCTGACAAAGATAAAGCGGAAATTTTACCAATCGCAGAACGTTTCCACAGTTTAGGCTTCCGTCTCTATGCAACAGAAGGGACAGCAGACTATATTAAAGAAAATGGGGGTTACCCAGTTGATGCAGTCGGTAAAATTGGGACAGATGACTTAAACGTCTTATCTCTCATTACAAAAGGACATGTTCAATTTGTCATTAACACGCTAACAAGTGGAAAACAAACACGCTCAGACGGCTTTAGAATTCGCCGTGAAGCAGTTGAACATGGCATTATCAGCTTAACGAACTTAGATACAGTCGATGCGATTTTATCAGTGATTGAATCAACGACATTTAATGCGGAGACAATTGACGCCTATAAAGGGGAAAACTAAGATGAAGAAAATTGAAATGGAAGTCCTTTCGAACAAGCAAATCGCTTTAGATACTTACGAAATGACTTTAAAAAATAAATATGTTTGTGAAGAAGCCAAGCCAGGCCAGTTTTTGCACATTTCAATTCCAAACTTTACATTACGTCGTCCCATTTCAATTGCATCGGTCGATCAAGCAAATGAACACGTGACGATTATTTATAAAATATTTGGAACAGGAACAGATGCTTTAACGACGATTAAAGTTGGGACGATGCTTGATGTCATTGGACCAAATGGCAGTAGTTATCCAGTTGATCATGAGGTGAAAGAAGCTTTATTAGTAGGGGGTGGCGTTGGAGTGCCACCACTCTACTTCCAAGCGAAAGCCCTTCACGAACGTGGCGTAAAAGTCCATGCCATTTTAGGCTATCAAACGGCAGAAGCTGTTTTTTATGAAGAGAAGTTCAAGGAAGTAGCTCATACTTATATCGTGACGAATGATGGCACAAAAGGTCATCAGGGACTGGTGACAGACTTGATTCCTGAAGTTGAATCATTTGATGCTTATTATTCTTGTGGTCCATTACCAATGTTAAAAGCGGTAAAAAATGCGCTTTCTGGCCATGAAGGATATTTATCATTTGAAGAACGTATGGGTTGTGGTGTAGGAACATGTTTTGCTTGCGTCATTCCGATGAAAAATGAAAAGAAATATGGCAAGATTTGTCAAGATGGACCAGTCTTCAGAGCTAAAGAGGTGATATTATGATCGATTTATCTGTTCAATTACCTGGATTACAATTAAAAAATCCAATTATGCCAGCATCTGGTTGTTTTGGATTTGGGCGTGAATATGCTCAGTTTTATGATTTGAGTAAACTTGGTGCTGTCATGATGAAGGCTGCAACAGGTGAGCAACGTTACGGTAATCCGACACCACGGGTAGCAGAAACATCTTCAGGGATGCTTAATGCGATCGGTTTACAAAACCCAGGTGTTGATAAAATCATTGAAGAAGAAATTCCATTTTTAGCTCAATATGATACAGAAATTATTGCCAATGTTGCTGGGAGTACGGTTGAAGAATATGTTGAAGTGACACGTAAAATCAGTGCCGCTCAAGATGTGAAAGCAATTGAACTTAACATTTCTTGTCCCAATGTTAAAGAAGGTGGTATCCAATTTGGAACAGACCCTCAAATGGCAAAAGAAATGACAGAGGCAGTCAAGGCAGTTAGTCAAGTCCCTGTTTATGTTAAGTTGTCACCAAACGTGACGAATATTGTTGATATGGCAAAAGCGATTGAAGCAGGTGGAGCAGATGGTTTAACGATGATTAACACCTTAACAGGAATGCAAATTCATTTACCATCACGCCGTCCTTTAATTGCCAACAAAACAGGTGGCTTATCAGGACCAGCGATTAAGCCTGTTGCCATTCGAATGATTTATGAAGTGAGCCAAGCTGTTAACATTCCAATTATCGGTATGGGTGGCATTGAAACAGCAGAAGATGTCATTGAATATTTACTTGCTGGGGCAAGTGCGGTAGCGGTTGGAACAGCTAACTTCCAAAATCCTTTCGTTTGTCCGGAAATTATTGAAGCCTTACCAGCTACGTTAGAAAAATATGGCTATCAATCGATCCAAGAAGTCGTTGGAGGTGCCCATCCGAATGAGTAAAATGTATGTTGCCCTTGATTTTCCAACTTGGCAAGAAACAGATCACTTTTTAAAAGAAAATGATCTTGTCGGTGTTCCTGTTAAAGTAGGGATGGAATTGTTTTATCGTGAGGGGATCTCAGTCATTGAACAATTAAAAGAAAACAATCATGATATCTTTTTAGACTTAAAACTATTTGATATTCCGACAACAGTCGGACGTGCGATGGCTAACTTAGCTAAATTAAATATTGATATGGTGAATGTTCATGCCTTAGGTGGCTCAGATATGATTAAACGAGCGAAAGAAGGCTTAATGACAGCAAATCATGAAACAAAATTAATTGCTGTTACTTTATTAACATCATTTGATCAAGCGACAGTTACAGACGAATTACGTCTGCCAGCAACAATTGAAGATAATGTTGTTCATTTATCCAAACTTTCACATGATAGTGGGGCAGATGGTGTCGTTTGTTCGGTTCACGAAGTAGAAGCCATTAAGGAGGCTTGTGGTGAGCATTTTCAAACAGTGACACCAGGTATTCGTTTAGCTGAGTCAAATGATGATGATCAAAAACGAGTAGCAACACCTCAACGAGCACGTGAAATCGGCAGTGATTACATTGTCGTTGGTCGTAGTATTACAAAAGCTGACAATCCAAATGCAGCATATTACCAATGTTTAAAGGAGTGGCACAATGAGTAAAGCAGTTGCAATTGCTAAAGACTTATTATCAATCGAAGCAATCCAAGTCAAAACAGAAGGTCATTTCACATGGACATCAGGCATTCAATCACCGATCTATTGTGATAACCGTCTCGTTATTTCATACCCTGAAACACGCCGTAAGGTGGTAGAGGCATGGCTTGAATTAATTGAGGCAAAAGGATTGAAGCCAGATGTCATTGCAGGCTGTGCAACAGCAGGGATTCCCCATGCAGCATGGCTTGCAGAAGCAATGAATTTACCGATGGTTTATATTCGTTCAAAGCCGAAAGGTCATGGAACAGCAAGTCAAATTGAAGGGGTCAT
>DATGTP010000010.1:0-3763 GCA_035301825.1 Pseudogracilibacillus sp.
CCGTGTATGAGTACTGCACAATCTTCAGCATAGATGCGTGAATGTGCACCATATATGTCCATTAACCTCTCGGCAATCCACTTCAATTCTTCTAAGAAGTGTCTTTCAGTAAATTGTTTTAAATCGATGTTCTTTGAATAAAAAGCCATTTCAAAAATAGGAAATAAAGTGAATTCCCTTGTGACTTCGATCCGTACGTGTATTTGTTTCGCAAATATATTACGATCGTTTCTTTGCATACCTTCTAATAAGCTTTCCCTACGTAACTTTTCCTCACGGCTTGCATATTGTAAATATGCGATGAAAAACTCGTCTTTTGAAGAAAAATAATTGTAAAATGTCCCTTTTGATATATTCGAACTTTCAATAATATCTTGAACAGAGTATGTTGTTAATCCTTTTTTTGCAAATAATTCTTTTGCAACGAGAATGACATTCTCTTTCTTTGTGTCCATATTATCACCAACTTTTATACTGTGAGTATAAATAATGTTAATATATCTGGTGATTAATTGCAAAAAGAAACAATTAAATTGATTATTTTATACTCAAAGTATAAAATAATAGAAGTGTAGTAAAGATTTAAAAGATAGAGGAAGCGATAAAAAATGACTGTAGACATTAAGCAATTACATGAAAAACCGCCTTATGGGATGATAGCTATTTTATTTATTGGGGCTTTTACCGCCCTGTTAAATAATACTTTATTGAATGTTGCGCTCCCGTCGATGATGGAAGAATTTAATATAACAACGGCTCAAGTACAGTGGGTAACGACAAGTTATATGTTAGTCAATGGGATTTTAATTCCATGTAGTGCCTTTTTAATCCAACGATTTCCGAATCGAAATTTATTTTTAGCTGCGATGGGTTTATTTACCCTAGGTACTTTCGTTGCTTTTATCTCGCCAACCTTTACCTTTTTAATTGTTGGTCGGATGTTGCAAGCTTCGGGGTCAGGCTTAATGATGCCTTTATTAATGAATATTATTTTAATGGTCTTTCCTGTTGAAAAGCGTGGAACGGCTATGGGTTTTTTTGGTCTTGTTATGTTTGTAGCCCCTGCGATCGGACCGACGCTTTCTGGTTACATCGTTGAAAACTATACTTGGCGTATTTTATTTGCCATTATCTTACCTTTTGGTATTTTTGCCTTAATATATGCCTTTTTCCGATTGAAAAATATTACTCCTTTACGGAATGTGTCATTTGATGTTCAATCCGTTATCTTATCTAGTATTGGTTTTGGTGCTATTTTATTTGGCTTTAGTTCGGTTGCAGACTTCGGTTGGAAAACCTTCCAAACGTCAGGCTTAATTGGAATAGGTGCTATATCTTTAACGATATTTGTCCTTAGACAATTAAGATTAGACGAACCGATGTTAGACTTCAGGACTTATAAATATCCGATGTTTACTTTGGCATCAATCATATCAGTAACGATATCAGCATCTATGTTCTCGGGTATGATTTTAACGCCATTATATGTTCAAACTGTGCGTGATATTTCGCCCTTTTATTCTGGCTTACTCATGTTACCAGGAGCTGTCATTATGGGGATCATGTCACCTATAACAGGACGCTTATTTGATAAGTTCGGTGCCAGAATTCTAGCCTTAATTGGTTTAACTATTTTAACGAGTTCAACCTTTTTATTAAGTAATTTAACGATGACAGATGCATATGGTTATTTAATGACGGTATATGCGGTGCGAATGTTTGGAATGTCACTTGTGATGATGCCAGTGATGACGAATGGATTGAATCAGTTACCTTTACGTGCTCATCCGCACGGTACGGCGCTTAAGAATACTTTGCAACAAGTGTCAGGTGCTATTGGAACAGCTGTCTTACTAACAGTTATGACAGCTAAAACAAAAAATGCTGGTATTGAATTAGCCCAAGATTTAGCGACTGGGAAGTTAACGACATCATATGATATTGAGCACTTAGCTATGTTAGAAGGGATTAACTATACTTTCTTCATTTCAACTTTATTTGCACTTGTCGCCTTAATATTGTCCTTCTTTATTAAAAAAGCAGTTCCAGAAGATGAGGAGCAACTCATCCAAGCGACAAATAAATGAGTCTATACAATAAAACAGGATGAGTAATGCCCATACGACCGTATGGGCATTTTTTTCTAAGATGAAAAAAGTTGAAATGATGTCTAAAGGACTAGAAAAGTGTACTTTTAATTTTTGTTTTATGGTAAAGTATACATAGGATAAATAAAGTGTAAAGGGAGTACAAAATAGATGTTATACAATATTGCGTGGTTTCTTGTTAAAGTTTTTCTCAGTCTCTTTGGACCAGTAAAAGTACATCAAAGGGACAAGTTACCGGATGATGAAGGGGTTTTAATTGCCTGTACTCATACAGGTTGGGTCGATATATTATGGTTAGGGGTTGCTATTTATCCAATTCGTATTCATTATATGGCAAAAAAAGAATTGTTTGATTCGGCATTTTTAAAGTGGTTGATGAATGGTCTGAATGCTTTCCCGGTTGATCGTGAGAATCCTGGGCCAAGCTCGATTAAGCAGCCTGTTCGTTTAATAAAAGATGGGAAGGTCGTTGGCATTTTCCCGAGCGGAACACGGACGAGTGAGGATGTCCCTTTAAAGCGAGGTGCGGTTACAATTGCAGCTCATGCTAAAACAAAAATAATTCCAGCAGCTTATGTTGGTCCGAATAATTTCAAAGAGTTATTTCGCTTTAAACGACCACATCTGATTTTTGGTGATGCAATTGAAATGAGAACAGATGTATCACGAAAAGAAGGTATGGAGATTATGGCAGATGAACTAAATGAACGTTTGAAACAATTGCAAGATCAAGTATCATAAACGATGGTAAACACGATGGTATCAAGGGATATCGTCGTGTTTTTTTATTTTTATTAAAAGGGAATTGACATTTGTTCACAAAGAGTTCATAATTAATTCATGTTAAGTTCATTGTTCTATGCTAGCAAAAATGCTATTGTTATATTTGAGATTAAAAAAGACGTCTTTTATTTTAAGTTGTTATATTTCATTATAACGACGGGTATACTCGGAATTAGTTGGAAGAATTAAAAATAATGAGGGAGTTGGGCAATGAAATGAAAAAAGCAATATTATCTGTCGTGACACTAGCCATTTTATCAATGACACTTTTATTTTCGCCACATATTTCATATGCAAATGGAAGTTATGACGTGTCATTTGAAATTAAAGATTCAGGAGGACAAAATACGTCGATTGCAAATGGCTATTTTTTAAATCCTGCAAAGTTAACAATTGAAGATGGGAAGTATTTTGTGCAATTTACAGTGAAAAATAGTGAATGGATTAAATCAGTTTCAACATCTTATGGTGAAGCAACAACCGTAAGTGAGGATAAAGCGAATGATCAACGAACAATGAAGTTACAAGTACCACATATCGATCAAGCAATTGATTTAAATATGCATATCGTTGTACCAGAAGAGGTTGCACAAATGGAGTATGATAATCACCATAAGACAAAGCTCACTTTAAATGTTTCGGAAATTCCGTCTAAGGAATCAGAAGAATCTGGCGAAACTAAATCATCTAATACAGATGATAGTGATGAGGATAAAGGGGGAGTCGTGACACCTGAAGATAACCCGAAAACAGGGGATCAAGCTCCAATTGTTTTATTCGTATTTTTAGGAACATTGTCATTATTGTTTTTAGTCTTTCGTCAAAAGTTATTTGCTAGTGAGAAAAATTAAAGGAGTGCCATAAATGAAGAA
>DATGTP010000011.1:0-5234 GCA_035301825.1 Pseudogracilibacillus sp.
GAAAGCAGGCTGTTTTTTATTATTATTTATTAAACTATTCGTAGCTTCATATGCAGCTAGTTCATAATCAATATTTACTGAAGGTAGTTTATTCGACTCATCATAGGTTGCCGCTAACACCACTGGAACTGAGGCACTTGAAAATTGCTGAACATGCTCCTCCGTTATGTTTCCACCCATAAATAAAATGCCATCTACTTGTTTTTCGTACATCGTATCAATTAATTGAATTTCTTTTTCTTTATTTTGATCAGAATTGCTTAAAATCACATTATATTTATACATGGTCGCGATATCTTCTATACCTCTCGCTAGTTCTGCAAAGAAAATACTAGATATATCAGGAATAATTGCTCCCACCGTGGTTGTTTTTTTACTTGCTAATCCACGGGCAACCGCATTCGGACGATAGCCTAATTGTTCAATCGTAGCTAAAACCTTTTTCCTTGTCACTGGCTTCACATTTGGATTTCCATTAACAACACGTGATACAGTCGCCATCGAAACATTCGCTTCTCTAGCAACATCATAAATAGTAATATTCGCCATTACATTACCTCCTTAAAGTTTAAGTCAATTAATTTTTAGATGAAAACGACTGCATATCTTATTTTATCTTACTTCACGATTCAACAAAACACAAAATAAAATAGATGTAAGCTCTTAACTTAAGAGTATCGACGTTTCTCGTTATTTTTATAATTGAATGGTAACATCTTGTTTCACTAATTCACATAAAAACTCTTCAAACATAGGTATGTCCATTTGTTGAGCTGAGTCTGAAAGAGCTACAGCTGGATCAGGGTGAACTTCTGCCATTATACCATCTGCACCAATTGCAATAGCTGCCTTTGCTGTTGGAATTAAGAGGTCACGTCTCCCAGTAGAATGGGTCACATCAACAATTATCGGTAAATGGGTTTCTTGTTTTAAAATAGGTACGGCGGAAATATCGAGTGTGTTCCTGGTTGAGGGTTCATAGGTTCTAATTCCACGTTCACATAAAATAATATTACCATTTCCTCTAGACATAATATATTCAGCTGCATTAATAAATTCCGAAATAGTAGCCGACATCCCACGTTTGAGTAAGATAGGTTTATCCACATCACCGGCAGCTTTTAAAAGTTCAAAGTTCTGCATATTTCTAGCACCAATTTGAATAACATCCAAATAATCAATAGCTTCTTCGATATGAGTAGGATTCACAATTTCACTGACGACTGCTAAATTATATTTTTGTCCAACATCTTTCAATATTTTCAAACCTTCGATTCCTAAACCTTGAAAATCATATGGTGAGGTTCTTGGCTTAAAAGCACCGCCTCGTAATAATTTCACTCCATTCTCGCTAACAGCTTGTGCTACTTTTTCAACTTGTTCATAACTTTCTACGGCACATGGTCCCATAATAAAATGACATTTACCATCTCCAAATTTTTCATCATTTACATTAATAACCGTATTATCTTGTTTTTTCTGACGTGATACAAGTAATGCCTTACCATCATCGTCTTCCAATAATTCCAACCCTGCTTTAAAAATTTCCTTAAAAAGATGTTCGATAGTCCCTGCATCAAATGGTCCGGTATTATGATTAATAATATGATTAAGCATATCCCGCTCGCGGACTGGATCAAAGCGCTTCATACTTTGTTGCTGTTTAATCTCTCCAATTTTCTGGACAAGTTTTGCTCGTTTATTAATTAGCTTTAACAGTTCTAAATTTATTTCATCCATTTCATTACGTAATTGAGTCATTTCATTATTTTCCATAATAGCTTTTAGCCTCCTATCACCAGTTTACTACAAAATGGTAGTAAACTCCTTTAAGAGCAGGTGATTGTTAACATAATCAGACATTATTATACAAAAGATTTTTTCTCCTGTCATCATTGAGATATAATAGAAGCGATTATATGATACAATTTTACTTTGAAAGGATAAATTACATGGTCGATCAAATTTTCTCGCTTGATATAGGGACAAGATCTGTTACTGGAATTATTTTAGAAAAAGCTGATAATGCATATAGCTTAGTTGACTATTACGTTGAGGAACATCGAGCAAGATCAATGCATGATGGACAAATTCATCATGTTCTCGAAGTAGCGAACGTCATTAACAATGTCAAAAAAGCATTGGAACTAAAACATGGACCATTACATAAAGTATGTATTGCTGCGGCTGGTAGGTCCTTAAAAACGATACAATCCTCCTCTTTCATGTCTTTAGATAACCAAGCCATAAAAGATGAACAAGTGATTAAACACCTTGAGTTAAGTGCCGTTCAGGAAGCGCAAAAAACACTAATGGAGGAACATATTATAAATAAAGATGCAAGCTACTATTGTGTCGGATACTCCGTCCTACATTATGAGCTTGATGGAATTCATATAGGTTCGTTAATCGACCAGATAGGTTATGAAGCAAGGGTAAAAATAATTGCCACTTTTTTACCTAAAATGGTCATAGAATCACTACTAGCTGCAATTGAGAGAGCTAATTTAGAGATGGATGCCTTAACCCTTGAACCTATTGCTGCTATCGATGTCTTAATTCCCCAATCTATGCGTAAGCTAAACGTCGCTTTAGTTGATATTGGGGCAGGAACGAGTGACATAGCACTTACTAATCAAGGCACGGTTGTAGCCTATGGCATGGTACCTACAGCGGGCGACGAAATAACTGAAGCAATTAGCGATTATTATCTACTAGATTTTCCAGTTGCTGAACAAACAAAGAAAAATATTGTACATCATCATCAAACTACAGTTACTGATATTTTAGGTTTCGAATCACAGATTACATATGACAACTTAATTACTACAATGATTGATAAAGTCGATGAACTAGCTCAAACAATTGCAGACGAAATTATTAATTTAAATGCAAAACCTCCTCAAGCTGTTATGCTTGTCGGTGGAGGAAGCCTAACGCCAGAGTTAACAAATGTATTAGCCGGAAAACTAAAATTACCATCCAATCGTGTTGCAATTCGTGACATCACGGCCATCAATCAACTTAATAAAGACTCGGACTTACCAATGGGGCCTGATTTTGTAACACCTATAGGGATCGCGATTGCCGCAAAACAAAATCCTATTCATTATATTAATGTACTAGTTAACAATAAAAATGTACGAATGTTTCAGTTAAAACAACTCACCGTTGGCGATGCACTCATTCATGCAGGCTTAAAAGTAACAGACTTCTATGGTAAACCCGGATCTGCACTGTTTATAAAAGTAAATAATAAAGACATAACTTTACCAGGCAGTTATGGAACTGCTCCTCAGATTCAGCTAAATGAAGAAACAGCAACTATTGATAGCCTTATTAAACACAGAGACCATATTTCAATTGAAAAAGGCTCAGGCGGTAATCCCCCTGAAGTAACAGTCAATGAACTTTTTGGTGAGATACCTTCTGTTTCTTTTTTTATGAATCAAAAAGCTGTCAAAATGAAGTCATCCATATATGTAAGCAATAAACTAGTAGATGAACACTATTTGGTAAAAGATAAAGATATAATAGAGCTACGTCAAATGACGACAATAAAAGACTTTCTAACCATCAATCAAACGAATTCCATAGACATACGAGGAAAATTCATGATTTATGTTGACCATCGCCCGATCTATATAGATGCCGGTGAAACGCAAATTATACTAAACGGAAAAAAGGTACCAGCTGACACGCCTTTAAAAGATAATGATCAACTCAACATAAAAAAAGGTAAACAACCTAAAATGCAGGATGTATTAGATCAACTAAATGAAACGTATTGGCATATCATTCACATTCAATTTAATGACAAACCTGTGACTCTTAAACAGCCGCGTCTTAAAGTGACACGTGATAACACGAAATTAACTACAAATAGCTCTATATTTCAACATGATGAGCTTAGCATAGAACAAAACAACTCAGATTCATTTATATTTCAAGATGTTTTTCGTTATGTTGATTTGGACTTAACTCGAATCAAAGGTAAATTTATACTACTAAAAAATGAGCAGCCTACCAGTTTCGACGATCCGATTTCGGATGGAGATCAGCTGTGTATAAAATGGACTAATAATTAGAATAAAATTGAAGGTAAAAGGAGACTTGAGAAGGCCTGTGCATAAAAGCTCATCCCTTCCCAAGTCTCCAATTAAATACTAACTACTTTATTAATTTTTAGCTAAATCTTTACTGGCTTTTTCTGTTGATTTAGCAGCATCATCGACTGTATCTGCAAGTTTTTCACTTTGCTTCGCCGTCTCATCTAATTTTTCTTTAGCCTGCTTAGTCAACTCTTGTGTTTTCTTAGATGCCTGCTTGGTCATTTCTTGGGTCTTCTTAGATGCTTCTTTGGTCACTTGAGCTGTCGTTTCCATCGCTTTATCCTTTAATTCATTACCTTTCTTTGAAGCCATGTCAACTAAATCAGAGCCTTTAGAATAGGCCATCTCTTTTAAATCCGAACCTTTTTCCTGGGCGACATCCTTTAAGTCACTAGCCTTATCCATCATTTGATTAGCACCTTGGTTAATATCGTCACGTAAGTCTCTACCAGACTTAGGAGCAAATAATAAAGCCAAACTTGCACCAATTAATCCACCAATTACTGTACCAATCATAAAATCCTTACTATTAATATTATCACTCATTGAAATTCCTCCCTAATTTATTTGTTTTTCTTTTTCCAAAGACTCATTAACACATTACCCCATTTTAATACTTCTGAAGCATTATCTTTTTCAGTCGAGCTTGATGTTTTTATCCTAGATGAGAAATTCTGTAAAGTACTATTAAAAGATTGGACCGTTGTACCAACACTTTTAACACCATCAAAGAGAACATCCAATTTTGCTGATTTTTCATTCACATCGTCAGCTAACTGATTTGTTTTATTAAGTAACTCTGTTGTTTCCGTTGTGATAGAATTCATTTGTTTTTCCAATTCTTTCATCGTTATTGCCACATCATCGTATGTACTTTTCATAGACTTATATGCAATCATAATAAACACAACCAGAACCAAAATGGCAATAACTGCAACTGATGCAGCAATATATAAAAATATATCCATACTAGTCATACAACTCCTTCTCTACTTTATATATCTCTATCATAGCATTATTAGTATTATTTCTTAAATAATTTTAATTCAAATATACCCTTGCTTGGACAATATAAACATTTACATTGATAAGGACTTTAATATTAAATAAAAAGAGTCGTTT
>DATGTP010000012.1:0-55473 GCA_035301825.1 Pseudogracilibacillus sp.
TATTAATTATATTCATTGGAGGGTATATCAATGGCAGATTTTACATTAGAAATCAAAGATCTTCACGTATCAGTTGAAGGAAATGAGATATTAAAGGGAGTAGACCTTACGATAAAAAGTGGTGAATTCCACGCGGTAATGGGACCAAATGGTACTGGTAAGTCTACACTTGCTTCAGCAATTATGGGGCATCCGAAGTATGAAATAACAAAAGGAAGTATTCACTTAAATGGTGAAGATGTTCTAGAAATGGAAGTTGACGAGCGTGCTCGTGCAGGTCTGTTTTTAGCAATGCAATATCCAAGTGAAGTAACAGGTGTAACGACATCTGAATTTTTACGTTCTTCAATTAATGCTCGCCGTGATGAAGGTGACGAAATTTCAATTATGAAATTTATTAAGGAAATGGATGGAGCATTAGATTCATTAGACATTGACCAAAACATGGCTCAACGTTACTTAAACGAAGGTTTCTCAGGTGGAGAGAAAAAGCGTAACGAAATTTTACAATTAATGATGTTAAAGCCAGGAATCGGTATTTTAGATGAAATCGATTCGGGATTAGATATTGATGCATTGAAAGTTGTATCAGATGCGGTGAATAAAGTACGTGAGGAAACAGGACTAGGATGCTTAATTATTACTCACTACCAACGTTTATTAGACTACATTACGCCAGATTATGTACACATTATTATGGACGGTAAAATCGTGAAGTCAGGCGGAGCAGACCTTGCTAAGCGTTTAGAAGCAGAAGGTTACGAATGGCTTAAAGACGAAGCAGTAGAACAATAAAAAGCGACTATCGTAAGGAGGGATAATGGAATGACTACAGTTACAAAATTACCATATGATAATGCATATGTTGAACAATATTCTAAAGATAACAAAGAACCAGAGTGGATGACGGCATTACGTTTAGAAGCTCTTGATTACGCAAATGAATTAGATTTGCCAAGACCGGATAAATCAAATGTGACACATTGGAATTTTACGACATTTAAGCATACAGCAGAAGCAGAAGAAATTACTGATTTAACACAAGCTCCTGCAACGATTCAAGATTTCATTGATAAAGAAAATCTACCAGAAAATATCGTTATTTTACGTAACCAACGCGTTGCTTATTCTTCATTAAGTGAAGACTTGAAGAATAAAGGGGTTATTTTCACTGATTTATTTACTGCTTTACAAGAGCATAGTGACTTAGTGAAAAAATACTATATGACTGAAGGTTTACAAATTAACGACCACAAATTAGCTGGTTTACATGGTGCGCTAATGAATGGTGGGATTTTTGTATACGTCCCAGAAGGTGTTAAAATTGATGCACCATTACAAACAATCTTCTGGCAAGAAGATGAAGAATTAGCTTTGTTTAACCACGTATTAGTTGTTGCAGAAAAAGATAGTGATGTCACATATGTTGAAAATTACTTATCAAGTAATAAAACAACAGAAGCGGTAGCTAATATTGTTGCTGAAGTCTATGCGAAAGATAATGCTACTGTATCATTTGGAGCAGTAGACCACTTTGAAGCAGGTATGACAACATTTATCCATCGTCGTGGGATTGCATCTCAAGATGCAACAATTGATTGGGCATTAGGACAAATGAACGAAGGAAATACAGTATCTGAAAACGTAACGGACTTAGTTGGAGACCGTTCGGTTACACATGCAATGACAGTTACTGTTGGACGTTCAAAACAAATTCAAAACTTTACAACACGTACAGTCCACCATGGTTTAGATACAGATGGTCAAATTTCTCAACGTGGTGTTTTAAATGGTAAAACAACAGCAATCTTTAATGCAATTGGAAAAATAGAAGAGGGTGCGACACGTTCAAACGCTGAGCAAGAATCACGCTTACTCATGTTAGATTCTGGATCACGTGGAGATGCGAACCCAATTTTATTAATTGATGAAGATGATGTAACAGCTGGTCACGCAGCATCAGTTGGGCGTGTAGATGAATTACAACTTTACTATTTACAAAGCCGAGGGATTCCAAAAGATGAAGCTGAACGCTTAATCATCCACGGATTCTTAGACCCAGTTGTTAAAGAGTTACCGGTAGAAACAGTGAAGAAACAATTATCTCAATTAATTGAAGGGAAGATTAAGTAATAATGGATATTAATGAAATCCGAAAACAGTTTCCGATATTAAATCAGGAAGTAAACGGACATCCATTAGTATATCTTGACTCATCGGCAACATCACAAAAGCCGGTACAGGTAATTGAAGCAGTTAATGATTATTACCGCATGACAAATTCAAATGTTCATCGTGGTGTTCATACATTAGGCTCTCGTGCCACAGACCTTTATGAGGGGGCGCGAGAGAAAGTAAAGCAATTTATTAATGCAGAAACAAGCGAGCAAATTATATTTAATCGTGGGACAACAACTGCTATTAATATTGTTGCATCAAGCTATGGGATGGATAATGTTGAAGAAGGTGATGAAATCGTCATTACGCCGATGGAGCACCATAGTAACATTATTCCTTGGCAGCAAGTTGCTAAGCGTAAAAAAGCCAAGCTAAAATATATCCCATTACAGGCAGATGGTACAATTGATTTAAATGATGTTCGCCAAACAGTGACAAGCAGGACTAAAATAGTTGCCATCGCTCACGTATCAAATGTTCTTGGAACAATTAATCCTGTAAAAGAAATAGCACAAATTGCGCATGACAATGGTGCAGTTATTGTCGTCGATGGGGCACAAAGTGCACCACATATGACAGTAGATGTTCAAGACATTAATGCAGATTTTTACGCTTTTTCTGGCCATAAGATGTGTGCTCCGACTGGTATCGGTGTACTTTATGGAAAGAAAGACTTATTAAATAATATGGAGCCAATAGAATTTGGCGGTGAGATGATTGACTTTGTTGGTGAATATGAATCAACATGGAAAGAATTGCCGTGGAAATTCGAAGGTGGAACTCCAATTATAGCTGGTGCTGTCGGTTTAGGCGCAGCGATTGATTTTTTACAAGATGTTGGAATGGATCAAATAGAACAACATGGTGAAAAATTAGCAAAATATGCCTATGATCGTTTAAATGCGATTGATGGATTAACAATTTACGGTCCTAAAAATGATCGGGCATCACTCATAACATTTAACATCGGGGATATTCATCCACACGATGTGTCGACTGTCCTAGATATGAATGGTATTGCTATTCGGGCTGGACATCATTGTGCACAAGTATTAATGAAATGGTTAGACGTTTCATCAACTGCACGTGCAAGTATGTATTTATACAATACAGAAGATGAAATTGATCGATTAGTCGACGGACTCTTAAAAACAAAGGAGTATTTCGGTAATGTCTAATCCAAACTTAGATAACTTATATCGACAAGTTATTATAGATCATTATAAACACCCTAGAAATAAAGGGACATTTGAAGACGATACGTTAACAGTTGAGATGAATAACCCAACATGTGGTGACCGCATCTTTTTACAGTTTAAGCTAGATAATGATATCGTTTCAGATATTAAGTTTACAGGTGAAGGCTGTTCTATTAGTATGGCCTCAGCATCTATGATGACTGAGTCAGTTAAAGGTAAAACAGTAGAAGAAGCATTGGAGCTTGCAGATCTTTTCTCACAAATGATGATGGGAAATGAAGTAGATATTGATTCATTTGATATGGATGATATCGAAGCATTACAAGGTGTAGCAGAGTTTCCAGCTCGTATTAAATGCGCAACACTTGCTTGGAAAGCAATGGAACGTGTCGATGAGTTTGAAAATTAATTTGCTAGACCGTGTAAAATATTAAAGGAGGTTTTCATAATGGCTAAAAAAATGCCTGATGTAGGTGAATATAAATACGGTTTCTCTGACCGTGACGTTTCCGTTTTCCGTACAGAAAGAGGATTAACGAAAGAAGTAGTTGAAGAAATTTCACGTATGAAAAACGAACCTGAGTGGATGTTAGAAGAACGCTTAAAAGCTTTAGATATTTTCTATAGTAAGCCAATGCCACAATGGGGTGGAGATTTATCAGAGTTAGACTTTGATGAAATTGTTTACTATGTTAAACCATCAGAAAAACAAGGACGTTCATGGGACGAAGTACCAGAAGAAATTAAAAATACGTTTGACCGCTTAGGAATCCCAGAAGCTGAACAGAAATATTTAGCAGGAGTTTCAGCTCAGTATGAATCAGAAGTTGTATACTCAAGCTTAGAAGAAGACTTGGAAGAGATGGGTATTATTTTCGCAGATACAGATTCTGCACTGCAGGAGCATGAAGAGTTATTCAAAGAGTACTTTGGTAAAGTCGTGCCAGCATCTGATAACAAGTTCTCAGCGTTAAATACAGCAGTATGGTCAGGTGGATCATTCATTTATGTACCGAAAGGTGTAGAAGTGAAGTCACCACTACAAGCATACTTCCGTATTAACTCAGAAAATATGGGACAGTTCGAAAGAACATTAATCATCGTTGATGAGGGTGCATCTGTTCACTATGTTGAGGGATGTACAGCACCGACATATACGACGAATTCACTACACTCTGCAGTGGTTGAAATCTTCGTTAAAAAGGATGCATATTGCCGTTATACAACAATCCAAAACTGGTCAAATAACGTTTATAACTTAGTTACAAAACGTGCGACTTGTGATGAAAATGCAACGATGGAATGGATTGACGGTAACATGGGATCAAAATTAACAATGAAATATCCATCGATTTTATTACGTGGTGAAGGTTCACGTGGAGTGACTATTTCAATTGCATTCGCAGGAAAAGGTCAACACCAACATGCTGGTGCAAAAATGCATCACATTGGTCCGAATACTTCTTCATCAATCGTATCAAAATCATTATCAAAAGATGGAGGAAAGGTGTCATATCTTGGTTTAGTACACTTCGGACGTAAAGCGGACGGAGCACGTGCAAATATTGAGTGTGATACATTAATCTTAGACCCAGAGTCATTCTCAGATACAATTCCTTATAACGAAATTTTAAATGATAACATTTCGTTAGAACACGAAGCGAAAGTATCTAAAGTATCTGAAGAACAATTATTCTATTTAATGAGCCGTGGTTTAGAGGAACAAGAAGCGACAGACATGATTGTAATGGGCTTCATTGAACCATTTACGCGTGAACTTCCAATGGAGTACGCAGTAGAAATGAACCGCCTAATCTCTTATGAGATGGAAGGTTCGATCGGTTAATTGCTTATATTTAAAAGGTGTTGCTATTTGTTAGCAACACTTTTTTTTATCATTTATTCGTAAATATATCGGCAACCTAGTACAATAAAAGTGAATATGTGAAGTAGGTGAAACAATGATTGCATTATTAATAACAAGTATTTTATTTATCCTATTATATGTCACCATAAGAAGGCGATATTTTTTAATCGGTATTATTCTTGGTTTTCTATTTATTATCTCATTAGCAATTACCGCCTTTAACTTATTAGCTTTAGTAAGTGAACATGGACCGTTATTTGAATTATTTGTATTACTTTTTGTATATGGTTTTATTCCTTTAATTTTTTTAGTCGGTGTAGGCTTATTAATTTACAATACCCAGCTCATGCACTCGAAAGAAGGAAAAAGTTTTACAGCAAAATTATCAATGTTTTTAGGGCTTAATTTGTTAGTTGCCTTTCCTTTGTTCTTTTTAATTGTATCAGGAGCAATTAGGCTACCTAATCTTCTGACAACCATCTTATTAACTATTAGTTTGTTAGATATTGTTTTCACCTTTTTATTTATTGGTTATTTAATCTATTCAGCTCTTTATCAGCTTGTTCCTGTTCGGAAAATCGTTCATTATATTATTATTTTAGGGGCAGGTATTCGAAGTGAAGAAGTAACACCATTATTAAAAAGTCGTTTAGATAAAGCATTGCAATATCAAACGAAACAAAAAGAAAAAATAAAATTTGTTGTAAGTGGGGGGCAAGGACCCGATGAACCTGTAGCAGAAGCATTTGCTATGCGGAAATATTTATTATCCCAAGGCATTCCTAATCAACAAATTATTTATGAAGATCAATCAACGACAACTTTAGAAAATTTACAGTTTTCAAAAAAACTGATCGAACAAGATTGGGAAGAGGAAGCATCTCCTCTCATTTTATTTTCAACGAGCAATTATCATGTTCTAAGAGCTGCCATGTATGCGCGAAAAGCTAAACTTAAGGCTGAAGGCATTGGGGCTCCAGTAGCGTTTTATTTTTTGCCTACTGCCCTGATTCGTGAGTTTATTGCACTTTTAGTTAAATATAAATGGTTAACGATTAGTCTTTTTATCCTAGTTATTGGATTTATCATTTATTCAAGTTTACCAATATAAAAAGCCTATGTACCTCTTTCAAGGGTACATAGGCTTTAGTTAAGCTCGCCTTCCAGTAATTAAGTTAAAGATAAGAAGAACAAGGGCAATGACAAGAAGGAAATGGATAATGCCACCACCAATTTTTGCTACAAAACCAATCAACCAAAATAAAATAAGTAAACCAATTAATGTCCAAACAATATTCGCCATGTTCATCCCTCCATATCATTATATATACCCTTTGAAGAATGAATAAAACAACTTATTATTAGTTTGTTTCTGCCTCTGGTTCGACGAGAGCATGTCTTTCCCACTTCCGACTCCTCCAACGTAGAAAAAAGATACATGCTCGTAACCATTCATCAGCAGCAATGGCTAACCATACCCCAACTAAACCTAAGTCTAATGTAAATACTAAGAAATAGCCTAAGGGCACACTCATCATTACCATGGAGAACATGCCAATGAATAAAGGGTATTTTGCATCGCCTGATGCTCTTAATGAATTAACAAGGACAATATTAATTGAACGTCCAGTTTCAAGGAGTAAGCCAAATAATAAGACAGTTGTTGCAATGTCAATCACCGTCGAATCATTAGTAAAGATCTGAATAATTGGTCTTCTAAATATAATGACGAGGATAACCATGACTGAGGTGATTGATAATGACCACCTTACACTGTACCAAACACGCCTATAAGCTTCTTCCTTTTTATTTGCTCCAACAAGCCGGCCTACAATAATGGATGTTCCCATACCTACTGCAATCGCAAATAAATAGGTGAACATTGAAATGTTATTTGCATATTGACGAGCCGCTAAATTTTCTGCCCCTAGATAAGTAATATAAAATAAAAATATTAATTGACAGCTTTGATACATAACTTGTTCAAATCCTGAAGGGATACCAATTTTTAATATTTGAAAAATATATTTCTTTGATAATTTTATATAATAAGGCCACTTTATTCTCACTTCTAAAACACGATAGAGTAAAAAGAAAAAGACAATTAATGCAAGAGCTCTACTACCTACAGAAGAAATAGCTGCTCCTTGTACGCCAAGCTCAGGGAAACCAAATTTACCAAAGATTAACATGTAGTTTCCGATGATGTGAATGACATTCATGCCAAGAGATACGTACATAGCTTGCTTTGTCCATCCATGTACCCGAATAATTGCAGCGAGTGAATTAATAATCGCTTGTAAAAAGATTGCTCCACCAACAATGGCTAAATACTTGGTCGCATACTCTAAAACATCACCTTGTAAATTCATGACAAGGAGCATTCGATTAGAGAAGATTAAAAAGATAGCACTTATGATCAGGCCTAACAATAAGTTTAAGGTCACTGCTAAGGCAGATATTTTTGCGGCTTCTTTATATCGTCTAGAACCCAAATATTGTGCAACGACAATCGCAGCTCCATTCCCAACGACTTCTAATACTAAAATGGCAATCGTTAAGTATTGGTTAGCTGCTCCAACACCAGAAACGGCATTATCAGATAAAGCACTTAACATGAATGTATCAGCAATTCCCATAAACATAAATAAAAAGACTTCTAAAAAGATAGGCCATGTTAAGTGAAGTAATCTAAGCTCCGCTTGATGATTTAATGCTTTTCCCATGTTGGTTTCACCTTCCTTTAAATGTAAATATTATAATCTTACATACTATATATGAAAGTAGGAAGATTTGTCGAACATTATGCTTCATTTTTATAATAAAAAAAGCTCAAAGTGAATACACTTTGAGCACTACAAAATCTTTATATAGTTTTGTTAAAAATTTGCCCTTTTTCAAATTCAATAATTTTTAAACGGTTTGTTTTTTTTGTGAAGATTGTCTTATATACTTCTTGATCATCATTATTTTTTATTAGCATAACTCGCTTGCCAAAATTATCTTCGACGATCTCAATATAATGGTCTTTTAACTTAACAATATCGTTAATTGTATCGAATTCTTTAAAACCTTTAATATCATCACTAATTAACCCGGGCTCTTCCTCTTGGTCGTTTGTTTCTTCCTCATCATTTTCATCATTGAATGAGTTTTCATTTGCATGTTCCGGTTCTGTATTGTTGTCATTATCATTTTCTTGGTTGATATTATCATTAGGACTACATGCAATTAAGAGAAACATAACGATGACGATAATCGATAATTGTCTCATTGTTACCCCTTCTAATAATTAATTTCACTTTATTATCTTAACATGTCATGATAAAAATGCAATGATTTAGAGTTAAAAATGTAAAGTACTTGTAAACATTGTGTAACATTCGAAAGCATCTATATTTTCCACAATGTCCAATATCATGTATAATGTTAAAAGGTTGAAGTAAATGTAGGAAAGGAAGGTTTAATGTGGTCGAGTCTATATGGTCTATATTTCCACCTGTATTAGCAATTATCATGGTACTTTTAACACGTCGAGTTTTGCTATCATTAGGTGTTGGGATAGTAACATCAGCACTTTTTATAAATCATTTCAAGATTGGAAGTACATTGCAATCAATCTGGGAAGCATTTAAAGCAGTCTTTATAGAAGAATCGAGTTTAAATACTTGGAACGTATACATTATTATATTTATATTATTACTTGGTATGATTACGAAGTTTGTTGCCATGATGGGGGGAACACAATCATTTGGTGATTGGATGATCAAGCGCGTCAAAACACGTTTTGGTGCTCAACTGATGACCTTTGTTTTAGGAATTGCTTTATTTATCGATGATTATTTTAATAGTTTAACAGTTGGACAAATTGCACGTCCGGTTACAGATAAGCACCGAATTTCTCGGGCAAAGCTAGCATATATCGTTGATTCAACTGCAGCGCCTGTTTGTGTTATTGCTCCCGTATCAAGTTGGGGTGCATATATTATAGGTTTAATAGCTACTGTTTTTGCAACTCATAATTTTGTTGATTATACGGCTTTATCAGCATTTATTTATATGATTCCGATGAACTTTTATGTGTGGGCGACTTTAGGTGTTGTTATTGTTCTCGCATGGAAGCAATCTGATTTTGGTTTAATGCGTAAACATGAAGAACATGCTATTGAAACAGGGCAGGTCGTATATACACAAGTAAAAAATGCGACAAGTGAAAGAAAAGAAAAAATAAGCCAAAATGGGAAAATAACTGATTTATTAGTACCTATTATTGTTTTATTTATTGCGACAATTGCTTTCATTTATTGGTCTGGAAAACAAAACACAGAAGCAGGCAGCAGCTTGATTGATATATTTGGTGAAGCTGATGTCTCCTTAGCCTTGTTATTAGGTGGGGCTGTTTCTATTTTAATTACCTTTATTTTCTTTATCCGTCATGTCACGAGTAAAGAATTGACAGGGAAAGACTTTATACATGGTATTATATCAGGTGGTCAATCAATGGTAGGAGCTATATTTATTCTTATATTTGCTTGGGCAATATCTGATTTAATTGGAGAATTAGGGACAGGAGCTTATTTAGCGGAAGTCGTGAAAAACTCTAATATATCCTTTGCTCTATTACCTTTTATTTTATTTGTTATGGCCGGGTTTATTGCCTTTTCTACTGGGACATCATGGGGATCATTTGCTCTCTTATTACCGATTGCAGGTCAAGTTGCAGCAGCAACGAATATGGATTTAATGTTACCTATGTTAGCAGCGGTTCTAGCAGGGGCGGTATTTGGAGATCATTGTTCGCCCATTTCGGATACGACAATCCTTTCGGCAACAGGATCCAATTGTCATCATATTGACCACGTGATGACACAATTACCTTATGCTCTTTTATCTGCTGGAATTGCAGGGGCTGGCTATCTCATGCTCGGCTTTACAGAAAGTATATTATTAGGTTTATTAGTCGTTGTTATCGGGTTAGTGATCTTAATGTTTGTTCTGCCGAAAAGAAGCCATCAATCTTCTATGTAAGTGTAAAACTATCCTTGAAAAAGGATAGTTTTTTATTTAATAGAAATAAATGGTATGAAATGGTACGATAGTATGTAAAATAAATTTGCAAAGGTTTGTGATGAATTGGTCATATTAATCGCATTAATTATTGGTTTTTTATCTGCCTTTGTAGGCAGTTTAGTTGGACTGGGCGGTGGCATTGTCTTTGTTCCGGCGATGTTAATGTTATATCAATATTTTGATGCCTTTTCATGGGCAAGTGCTCAAACCATTGTGGGCATATCTTTAATTACAATGGTATTTACTGGATTGTCATCAACACTAGCATATATGAAGTTGAAGCGAGTCGATATTAAAACAGGCGTCTTATTTCTATTTGGGAGTATTCCAGGTAGTGTTGTAGGTTCTTGGGTTAATGCTCAAGTTGATGTCGATAGCTTTTCACTTTATTTTGGAATTTTAATGTTAATTGTATTAGCTTTAATGTTTATTGATCGTGAAAAAATTGCCAAAAATCGTGAATTAAAGATAACAGATCAAACACGTACATTTGTTATAGAAGGAAAAGAGTTTCAATATAATGTACCTGTCGTTCCCGCTTTTATCTTATCGTTTTTTGTCGGGGGATTGTCAGGAATGTTTGGGATTGGTGGAGGTACAATTAGCGTACCTGCATTGATTTTGTTTTTTGGTATGCCTGTGCAAATCGCAATTGCAACATCCATGTTTATGATTTTCTTTATTAGTATCATGAGTTCGATTTCGCATATAGCCCTAGGCCATATTGTTTGGGGATATGTTATTTTCTTTATAATCGGTTCATATGTTGGTGGAACTGTTGGCGCTCGAACAAATAAACGACTAAAAGGGAAAACCTTAGAGTGGATTTTAAAAGCAGTGATTGCATTTACTGGTTTCCAGTTAATTTATGAAAGCTTATCATAAGGGGTTATGCTCATGAAAGAACATATTTATCTTTATCATACAAATGACTTGCATAGCTACTTTGACCATTGGCCACAAGTGGCTACGATTTTAAAAGAGAAACGAGCAAAACGAGAAAAACGAGAAGCAAAGAAAGAACATGTTTTCACAATTGATATTGGTGATCATATGGATCGTGTCCATCCGATTACTGAAGCAACGATGGGAAAAGCCAATATTGATTTATTGAATGATTTAAATTATGATTTTGTCACTTTAGGCAATAATGAAGGAATTACGCTTTCCTATGACTATTTATATCATTTATATGATGATGCACAATTTAAAGTTGTTTGTGCTAATTTAAAGTGTATGAAAGATGAGAGTCCTTCCTGGTTAACCTGTCATGAAATAAGGGAAGTAAATCCCCAATTGAAAATTGGCTTTTTCGGTTTAACAGCACCATTTAATCCTTATTATCATGAACTCGGTTGGCATGTCAATGATCCGATTGATACGATAAAAGAGGAATTAAAGGAATGGTCAGAAAGTGTGGATATTATTGTTTTATTATCTCACTTAGGGATGTATGATGATGAAGAAATTGCCCAACAATTTCCAGAAATAGATGTTATCATTGGTGGGCATACACATCACTTGTTTCGTGAAGGGGAAGTAGTTAATCAAACTTTATTAGCCGCATGTGGAAAACATTGCTCCCATGTTGGAGAAATTGAGTTAGTTTGGGATTATGAACAAAACAAACTAGTGAGTAAGCATGCTCAAACTTTTGAGGTAGAAGATTATCCGAAAGATTTATTAACAAAACAAAATATTGCTCAATTAATGGAAGATGCTAACTTTATTTTAAATAAACCGGTTGCTCATTTAGATGAAAGACTTAGCATCAGTTGGTTTCGAGATACAAAATTAATGGACGAATTTACAAATGAATTACAGGAATGGACAAAAGCAGATTGTGCTATTTTAAATGCAGGATTACTTATAGACGAGTTAGCAGAGGGAAATGTTTCATATGGAGATATTCATCGGATTTGTCCACATCCAATTAATGCGGTTGTTGTAACATTGACAGGACAAGAGTTAAAAATGGTTTTAGAGCGAAGTCGCGCAAAAGAGTTTATTGAACTAAAGTTAAAAGGCTTTGGTTTTAGAGGTGAACTGATTGGTAAAATGGCAACAAGTCAGCTAGATATCAGATGGAAAGATAATAAAGTAGTGTCTTTGACACTTGCGAATAAACAGGTAAAAGATGATTCTTTATATAAAGTGGCAACAGGTGATTTATTTACTTTTGGTAATTTATTACCAGAAATAGCGAAAGCAAAAGAAAGAAAATTATTGATGCCTGAGTTTATCCGTGATATTTTACTTCATACTGTTATGCGAATAAGCTAATAGACATAATCCCCTCCTTTCTATCATATAGCTAGAAAGGAGGGGGATTTTTATGTCTTATCGTCTTTTGCGCTTCCAACCAACACGCTTACAATTATTTATTGCATCTTTAACGATAGTATGCATCATTATGATTGTTAGTTTTATTTATATAAATATAAAAATCAAACCAACTTTAACCCAAATTGCCAATGAAAAAACGATTGAATTTGCTACACGGACAATTAATTCAGCTGTGAAATCGACTGAACAATTAAAGTTTGATGATCTCGTTGTGATAGAGTATGACGACAAGGGCAACGTGACAACTTTAGGGTGGAATGCGGAAGCTGTCAATCGGGCCTTACGCCTTGCGACTGAAAGAGCTGAATATTTTTTATATGGGATGAATAAAGGTGAGCAAATTGACCTTGACGATCCTGATTTGAATCCAGTTGAATTTGGAGATTCAGTTGGTGATTTAGCCAAGAAAGATCCAACAGTGATAGAAGTTCCTTTAGGGCAAGTAACTGGTAATACAGTGCTTGCTAACTTAGGTCCTAAAATTCCAATTCATTTTGAAATGGTCGGTTCTTTGCGTTCAGATGTAGTACATGAGGTGAAGGAGTTTGGTGTAAATGGTGTTCTCTTTGAAATTTACATTCCTGTTACGGTGAATATTCAAATTGTCGTTCCATTTTCATCAGAGCTTGCCCAAGTTGAAACACGCGTATTTATCGACTCACGTGTCATTATGGGAAAGGTACCAGAATTTTATAGTCATGGTGATGGACAAAATGCGGTGTTACCGATGATTCCAAATGACAAAGAGTAATAGTTGAATTGCTAGAATATTATTAATCGTTAAATTGTCTAAATTTTGACATAAATCAACACAGTTGCTATACTTAGAAAAAACAAATTAAATTATAAAGGAGGAAACGCGATGGAAGAGCGTTCGCAATGGGGTACGAGGGCAGGATTTATATTAGCTGCTATCGGTTCAGCAGTTGGATTAGGGAATATATGGCGTTTTCCAGCTGTAGCCTATGAAAATGGTGGAGGCGCATTTTTTATTCCATATTTATTCGCTTTATTAACCGCAGGGATTCCAATTTTAATTATGGAATTTACAATGGGACATAAGTATCGAGGTTCAGCCCCACTGACTTATCGTCGGATGGATAAGGCGGCAGAAGGTGTCGGTTGGTGGGCAGTATTAGTAGCATTTGTCATCGCTACATATTATTCAGTTATTATTGCATGGGCTCTTTCTTATTCTATTTTTTCATTCAATTTAAAGTGGGGAGACGATACAACAGGATTTTTTGTTGGAGATTACTTAGAGTTAACTGATCCAGGTACATTTGGTGGATTAGTTCCAGGTGTTGCAATTCCACTCGTTATTGTTTGGGCAATTGTATTAGGTATTTTATTTTTAGGTGTTAAACGAGGACTTGAGATTGCAAACCGAATTATGATTCCAACTTTAGTAGTTGTCTTTTTAATTATTGTAATTCGAGCTGTGACTTTGCCAGGTGCTTTATCTGGGTTAGAAGCATTCTTTAAACCAGATTTCACACAAATCTTTTCAGGGCAAGTTTGGGTAGCAGCATATGGACAAATTTTCTTTAGTTTATCAATTGCATTTGCGATCATGATAACTTATTCAAGTTATCTACCGAAAAAATCGGATATTACAAACAATGCTTTTATTACTGGGTTTAGTAACTCAGGGTTCGAATTATTAGCAGGAATTGGGGTATTCTCAGTATTAGGTTTTATGGCAACACAACAGGGAGTACCAATTGGTGAAGTTGTTGAAGGTGGAGTAGGTTTAGCTTTCATGGTTTTCCCAGCCATTATAAATGAGTTTCCAGCCTTTAATGAGTTGTTCGGTGTCTTGTTCTTCTTATCTTTAGTATTAGCCGGATTCACCTCACTCTTATCAATCTGTGAGACTTATATTGCAGCTTTACAAGATAAGTTTGGTTTTTCTCGTTTTAAAGCCGTTTCAATCGGAGGCGGTTTATCTGCTCTAGTCGCATTTGTTTATGCGACACGCGGTGGATTAAACATTTTAGATACAGTTGACTATTTTATTAACCAATTTGGTGTAGCTGTTTTAGGTTTAGTCGAAGTTGTACTTATTGCTTGGTTATTACGTAAGTTAAAAACATTTAAAGACCATGCTAATGAATATTCAGACATACGTCTTGGTTCATGGTGGACAATAAGTTTATCTATTATTACACCGATTGTATTAGGTTATATGTTATTTGACTTATTACGTACGAACTTAATGCAATTATTTAACACAGATAATGGAAACTATGAAGGCTATCCAAATGAACTGATCTTTTATGGTGGATGGCTCGTAGCATTGGGTGTTATTTTAATTGGAATATTACTTGCATTTTTCGTATGGAAGAAGAACCCAGAGGAAGGTGACTATGATGAGCGGTAGTGCGATTGTAATGATGGTAGTTGGAATAACAGTAATCTGGGGTGGACTTGCAGCAAGTATTATACATGCTGTTAAAAAGGCAAGAGAGAAGAAAGCTTAAAGCATAAGAAGGAGGAAACTTAGTTTCCTCCTTCTTTTATTATTCCCATTGACGTAAATATGGATAAGGATTAAGAGCCCATTCATTTATACCATTATCTTTGTACATACCATAATGTAAATGAGGCGGGAACTTACCACTTGTTCCAACAGGTCCATAGCCTGAGGAGCCAACTGTTCCAATGACATCACCTGGTTTAACGACACGACCAATTTCAATGTTTTCATCGAAAGTGTTTAAATGGGCATAGTAATGATAAAAATTGTTTACATCACGAATCCCTACTCGCCAGCCACCGAATTTATTCCAACCTTTTAATTCAACGATACCATAGCTTGTTGAAAGGACAGGTGTGCCATAAGGGGCAAATAGATCAGTACCTTCGTGAATTCTTCTTCCACCAAATCCACGACTATCTCCCCAGGTATCCTTATAGCTATAAGTGTGTGACTGAGGAATTGGAAATGAAAATTCGTTTAATTGCATATGACCTATTTCTTTATAAATAGTAGCTATATTTTTAACGATCATGACTGAAGCATCACGTTTATATTTTTTCCATAGTTGCTTGTGAAAGTATTTTTCTTCATTTTTAATATCTTTTAAGTACATGGCAATTGTATGGAAAAGGTCTTCGTCATCATCCATTTGAGCTAATTGATTTCCAGTACCATCACGACCTATACCATGGAATAATCGAATAACACTTTCGTGTTCTTCCTGCCAAACATTATGGATGCCATACCATTGTTCAGGTGTAAAAACATGGTCGTTATCTATGTTTTTTTCAAATTGATATAAAGCAGCAATATAATACCATGGAACTTGTGTGTTAGCTTCTGTTTTTAAAAATAGAGCTTGATCCAAAATTGCTTCTTCGCCAACGCTTGTAAATGGTTTAATGGAAAGTAAAGTAATACAAAAAAGACATGCAATCAAACGTTTCACAACATACATCCTTTACAGTTCATTCCTTTAATCATATAATATAGTATGAATGTTTGAATATGTTTTTATACATGTGATGAGGTGAAACAGTTGATTACGATAAATGGTCATGATTATGAAATTCTAGAAAATGAACGAGATGCTGTTCAAGAAGAAGAGATTAGTGAACGTTATTCTGATATATTAAAAAAATATGATTATATTGTTGGTGATTGGGGTTATGGCCAATTACGTTTAAAAGGATTTTATGAAGCGAATCATCCAAAAGTATCATTTGATACGAATATTACAATGTTGGATGATTATTTATATGAATACTGTAACTTTGGTTGTGCTTATTTTATTTTAAAAAAGCAGCATCAAGCGTAAAAACACGATGGAAGATATCCATCGTGTTTTTTTATTGATCATAATAATGACTTCTTACATAGCCGCCAAAGTGACTTTCTAATACTTTTCCTAAACGGAATATCTTATCCTCGTTACCAATCTTAGACATAATTTGAATAGCTATAGGCATTTGATTGTCGTCAAAGCCAATTGGGACGGTTAAGGCAGGTAAGCCCCACACATTCGCATATGATACATATGGCATATATTTCAAATACGTTTTTTGTATTGAAAAAATTTCTTTATATAGTTCACCATGTTTTAAAGCTCCACGATAGTAAACTGGAAACACAAGTAAGCGGTCTTCTAAGTAACTATCTAATACACGGTCACCTTCATCAATTGTTTCTTCAATTTCTTTTATTCGCTTGGCACTTGGTTTAAACATATTAGCACCAATTAATGCCCAAGATAAATAAGGATGTGTATTTGTTTTACCCGTTAATTTTTCTTTTGTGAAGTCTTTCCATAAATTAATTCGGTCTGTATTATAAGCTAATCTCTTTATTTCCTCTCCTCCATCAATTGCCATGATTTCTTGCCACAATTGAGCACTCTCACTAAAGTAGGGCGGAATGGAATAGGATGTTGCATATTCTTCATTTAATAAAAGAAATACTTTTTCTATGAGATGACTTGTTTCAGCTGAAAGTGGGTACCCATTATCGCTTGGTAAGACTTCTACTTTTAAGCGTTTAAAGACAGTTCGTCTCGGTTTTATTTTAGAAATAAGTGGATAAATTTTTTCAATATCACGAACTGATTTAGCGATAGGGCCGATACTCGACATTCTCGCCTTCAGTGGAATCTTGTCAGCAGGCACATGTCCTGTCGTATCAACTTGAAAACGACCGGGTTTAAAGCCAACCGTCCCATTAAAATGACTAGGGAAGCGAATTGAACCACCAATATCAGAGCTGAGACCAAAAGGTACACCACCAACACTAATGAGGGCAGCTTCACCACCACTTGATCCACCAGCCGTGCGTTCTTGATGCCATCCATTATTTGTTCTACCATACAATTTATTTTCTGTTTCATGGCAGAAACAAAGAGGAGGCGTATTTGTTTTACATAATACAATAGCACCTGCCTGTTTAAGTTGTTCGACAACAAGGGCATCTTTGTTTTTATAAATATCTTTACGGTGATATATCCCTGCTGTTGTTTTCATCCCATTAACATGGATTGATTCTTTCACACTAATCGGTACTCCGTAAAAAGGTTGTTTTGAAAAATTAGCTTGATCAATATTTTTGTCAAACTCACTCGCTTCTTCAAGTGCTTGTTCAAAGCGATCTTCAACAACAGCATTTAAGGCTTCATTCACCTTTTGAATATGATTAATAAATGTTTTGGTTACATCATAACTTGTGATGCGTTTATCTTTAATGAGTTGGGCAATTTCACTTGCATCTAACTGTAATAAAAAATCATTTGCTTGTATGATGTTTTCATTTAACAATGGGGCTCACCCTTTCGATTATTAAAGACATCTATATTATACCAAATAAACAGAATAAATAGTGTGAATATGTTATAATGCATGTAAGTAGAGTAAGGTGAGGGGAAAAATAATGTACTTTGTAAATCGTAGTGAAATTGAAGAAACAGTGGAATATATTCAACATGTCTTAAAAGAAGTTGAACAATTACAGGCGACGAACAATGACATAGAAAAATTCGCACTAGAACGAATGACACATGTTATAATTGAATCAATTCTAGATGTTGGAAATATGATGATTGATGGTTTCATTATGCGAGACCCAGGCAGTTATCATGATATTATTGATATTTTAATTGATGAACGTGTTATTCCAAAGGATGAAGAAGAAGCTTATAAATCATTAATTGATTTAAGGCAAGAATTAGTACAAAATTATACAGCAATTAATCACGCGCAATTTATCGAAACATTCAAGAATCATATGGCTACCTATTTGACATTCCAAAGTCGGATACATACTTACTTGAAAAACGAATTAGATGTTGCAAATGCATTCTCAAATGAAGAGTAAGAGGTGTTTAATATGAAGGGTTTCGTATCAACAAAGGAAAAAATACTACAATGCCTTAAGCTAGATCGCGAACATGAGAGTACGTTAAAAGAAATTGTGGTTCATTTCACTATTTCTGAAACAGCAGTTAGAAAGCATTTACAAGAGTTGATTAGTCAAGGTTATATTCGTGAGCGAACAATTAAGCAAGAGATTGGTCGTCCTTATCACTTGTATTCATTAACGAGTAAAGGGCATTTAACTTTCCCAAATCAGCATGACGATTTACCCTTGCAAATGTTAAGGGATTTAGAGGAAGTTGGTGGCCAGCATGTTGTGAATGAACTTTTATTAAAGCGGAAGGAACGTGAACAAGATGCTTTAGTAAAAGAAATTGAGCATGTCAGTTTTGCTGAAAAAGTAAAAGAATTAACTCGCATTCAAAATGATCGTGGTTATATGATGGAATTTGAAGAAACAAGTGAAGGAGATTATGAGTTAACCAACTATAATTGTCCGATTTACAATATTGCTTCTTGTTATGATCAAATTTGTACAAATGAAAAGAATATGTTAACGAATATCTTTCCAAAAAGTGATGTTGATTTTCACTCGTGTATTGCTACTGGTGGGAAATATTGTGGTTGGCATATTACGAACCCTAGTAATAAAATAAAAGATTCGAACGCATAAAGTTCGAATCTTTTTTATTGCTCTTCAATACGGTCTTTAGCTGATGTATGAGCTAAACGACTTGATGCTGCAGCAGCGATTGCACCAACGATATCATCTAAAAAAGTATGTACTTCACCATTTTTATGTTCATTTAACTTTTTCATAATACCTGGCTTTAATTTATCAACATAGCCATAACTTGTAAAACCGATAGACCCATATACATTAACGATGGAAAGAGCAATAATTTCATCAATTCCATATAATCCTTCATCACTAGCAATAATACTTTGAATAGGATCGATTAATTGTTTTTGTTCGGCAAGCATGTCTAATTGAATCCCTGTTAAAATGGCATGCTGTACTTCCCTTTTATCTAAGACGCGATTGACATTTTCAATACATTCGTCGATTGTTAATCCCGCTATATATTCACTTTGTAAAAATAAAACAATTTCTGCGATGTCCTCTATGTCGACACCACGATTATGTAATAATTGTCGAGCAACTCTTTCAGTTTCATTCATTGTAACACCACCTTCATATACAATAGTTTATCACTCTTTCACTTGAAATAGAACTGAATATGATATGATATAAATAATAATAAAAGGGGGCGGAAATTAATTGAAAAAGAAAATTTATATCACGCGTAAAATAAGCAATCAGTTTATTGAAAAGTATGCAGATAAGTATGATATTGAGATGTGGGAAAGTGAATCCAAACCAGTGCCAAGAGATCTTTTATTAGAAAAAGCACAAGAGGTAGATGCTTTATGTACGATGTTATCGGATAAGGTTGATGAGGAATTACTTGCCAAACAAACACAATTAAAAGTCGTTGCAAATTTAGCAGTTGGCTACGATAATATTGATGTCTTAAAGGCGAATCAATCAGGTGTAACCGTAACAAATACACCTGGTGTCCTAAGTGATACAACCGCAGATTTAACCTTTTCATTACTAATGGCGACAGCTCGCCGAATTGTTGAAGCGGATTCATATTTACGAGCAGGCAAATGGCAAGACTGGTCGCCATTTTTATTAGCAGGATCTGATATTCACCATAAAACAATTGGTATTGTTGGTATGGGACGTATAGGAAAACAAGTAGCTAAACGAGCGAGCGGCTTTGATATGAACATTGTCTACCATAATCGATCGCGTAATAAAGAAGCGGAAGGTGAACTTGGCGCACAATACTTACCATTTGATCAACTAATACAACAGGCAGACTTTATCGTATCCCTCCTTCCTTTGACCGATGAGACACACGAACTTTTTGATAGCAAGGCATTTGAACAAATGAAAGAGACAGCTATTTTTATTAACGTATCTCGTGGTGCAGTCGTCGATGAGAAGGCTTTATATGAAGCACTTAAACAAGGTCAAATTAAAGGAGCCGGCCTCGATGTATTTACGAAAGAACCGATTGATATGGATCATCCTTTTTTGAGCTTAGATAATGTTGTTTTACTCCCACATATCGGCTCAGCTAGCACTGAAACACGCTCTAATATGATTAATTTATGCTTGGAAAACATTGACGCTGTCTTATCAGGAAAGGAAGCTTTAACCGAAGTAAAATGACCATGATCCTATCTTATTTACTCATGATTAATCTCATTGGATTTGTGATGATATTAGTCGATAAACGAAAAGCAATAAAAGGCAAGAGGCGGATAAGTGAAAGAAATTTATTTATAGTTGCCATCATAGGTGGGGCGCTCTTCATGTTTTTAGCCATGCACACCTATCATCACAAAACAAAGAAACTTAAATTCAATTTAGGTTTTCCAATCATCGCTATCATACAAATCTCTTGCTTTATTTACATTTATTAAAAAAAGCTCGTTTTCTCTTTGATGAGAAAACGAGCTCATATATTAAAATACTTGTTCGATTTCTTTGACGCCAGGAACTTCTGTCGTTAGCGCTCTTTCGATTCCTGCTTTTAAGGTAATAGCTGAACTTGGGCAATTACCGCAAGCACCCATTAGTCTTAAAAGAACAACACCTTCTTCATCTACATCAACTAATTCAACGTCACCACCGTCACGTAATAAAAACGGACGTAATTTATTTAATACCTCTTGAACTTGTTCTCTCATGCTAAATAGCTCCTTCCTCAATGAAAATCATATATTTATTCTGATTGATAATTATTCTCACTATATTTATTTTATCGTTTTTTATAAAAAAAGTAAAATGGATACACTTAGAAATTATAAATTGTCTATTTTGGCCTTCATTTGGTAAAATATATGTAATGAGAATAGATGAGGTGAATGATCAATGACTACAGAAAATCTAATTGTCACAGTTTATGGAAGGAAGCAAATCTGCGCAAGTTGTGTTGGAGCACCGGGTTCAAAAGATACTTATGAATGGTTACAAGCTGCAATTGGCCGGAAATATAATACGGACAAGGTTACTTATGAATATATTGATATGGATTTAACTTCCCATGATGATAAACATTTATCGATGATCGAACAAATGGAAGAGGAAGATATGTTTTATCCACTCGTCTTAATGAATGATGAAATTGTAGCTGAAGGTATACCAAATCTAAAGCTTATATTTCGAGAAATTGACGAACGTGGTGTTCCCTTGTTAGAATCAAAGTAAGCAAAATTACCGGAATTAAGTGTGCTTTTTGTTATAATGAAGGTAACTGAAATGTTAAGGAGGGTATTTCATGATTGAATTGACAGATATTGCACGTGATCAAATAAAAGAAATGATGAAGGAAGAAGAAGAAGGGGTTTATTTCCGCTTCGGCATTCAAGGTGGAGGATGTAGTGGTCTATCCTATGCAATGGGATTTGATAAAGACGTGAATGACGAATTAGATACCGTCAAAACAATCAATGACATTCCTGTTGTGATGAATAATCAAGAGATTCCAATTGTTGAAAATACAGTCATTGACTTTAAACAAAATATGATGGGTGGCGGATTTGTCGTGAACAATCCAAATGCCATTGTATCATGTGGTTGTGGCTCTTCATTCCGTACGAAAGAAGCAGTAGGACAACCAGGAGATTGTTAAATATGAAGCATCATTATATTTAGTAATGATGCTTTTTTGTATAAAAAAAGACGCTCTATCTTGAGCGTCTTTCCGTTTAAAAGTTCATCGAAGTTGAATGGCGCGGTTGAATACGGGCCTTTGGATTAATATATTGCATAGCATTGTTAACAGCTGTAGGTCCATCTCCAAATCCAGTAGCAATTAATTTTACTTTTCCTTCATAAGTGTTAATATCACCGACGGCATAAATACCTTCAATATTTGTTTCCATTTTTTGATTGACGACAATACTGTTTCGTTCGATATTTAAGCCCCAATCAGCAATTGGGCCAAGGCGTGAGATGAATCCATAATTACAAATGACTGAATCCACGTCAATCTTCATCACATCTTCACCACGTGTCTCTTGTAAAACAAGGCGTTCGATCTTATCTTCACCTTCAACATCTGTTGCAACATAAGGTGTTAAAATATTAACAGATGATTGCTTTAATTGGCTAATACTATGTTCATGCGCTCTGAAATCATCACGACGGTGAATTAATGTCACTTGCTTTGCGATTGGCTCTAACATTAATGCCCAATCAACTGCTGAATCGCCACCACCTAAAATTGCGACATGTTCATCTTTGAAACGATTCATATCTTTTACATAATAAAACAAGTTAATATTTTCAAATTGCTCTGAATGATTGACATTTAAACGGCGTGGTTCAAATGCTCCATTTCCAGCAGCAATGATGATCACGCGTGAATAATGTTCCTCACCAGTGTGACTTGTTAATTTAAAAATCTCTTCATCTTCATGTTGTATTTTTTCAACGTGTTCAACAGATTGCCCAAGAACAATCGACTGATCAAAGTGTTGTAATTGTTTTTCTAAATTATCTACTAAATCTTGTGCACGAATATTAGGGAAACCAGCAACATCATATATTTCCTTTTCAGGATAAAGAGCCGTTAATTGACCGCCCGTATGTGGCAGACTCTCAATTAATTTTACTTTAGCTTGTCGCATACCACCATAAAATGCAGTAAATAAACCTGCAGGTCCTGCTCCTAAAATTGTTAAGTCATATATTTCTTCGTTCATCAATAATAGCCTCCTCATATACCCACTATTCTACACTATTTCTAAATGATACCACAAATGAACGAGATATGGGAATTATTGGCATGAATATAGTAAGCATTTACCTGATTTATCACAAATCTATTAAAAAAAGTGATATGTCTTTGCTTTTTTTATGAACAATATATAAAATGAAGAGTGTACTTGAAAGGAGATTGACGACGTGATTCAATTAATCGTATCTGTCTTGTTGTATTTTGTTATATTTTTTGGTATTGCATTTATTTTAAATATGCTGCTTCGTACATCATGGTTAATGGCATTTGTTTACCCGGTAATTATTATTTTAATTGTTGGGAAAGCGAAGTTGTCTGATTACTTTATTTCACCGAAGCAATCCTTTATAAATACATATCATGACTTCCTTGCAGTTAACTATGTTGATGTTATTATTTTATCAGCAGGATTTATCGGGACAATTGTGAGTGGACTTGTTATTAAGTATTTAAGAAAAACAGGTTATCAAATGTTTTAAAGAGAACATCTTATCTGATTAAAGAGTTTATCTATTAATCGTTAAGATGTTTTTTAAAATAAAAAAATCCGCTAATGCCTAGCGGACTTAAAAGAAAGCTTGTAAGATGAAAGCGATAGATACACCACAAATAGCACCGACGAAAACTTCGCTTGGTTTGTGGCCGAGTAAGGTTTTTAATTCGGCAATTTTTTCATATTCTTCTTTCTCAGCCCAATCTTGTGCACCTTCTTTTAACATTTTAAAATCACGGACGAGTAAATTTAAAATAATAGCATGCTCACCAGCTTCACGTCTAACTCCAGAAGCATCAAACATAATAATAACACTGAAAACAAAGGCAGCAGCAAAAAGGGGAGTGGCAACTCCTTCTGCAATACCTATAGCAGTTGTTAAGGCTGATACAGCTGCAGTATGACTACTTGGCATGCTTCCTGTTCCAAAAACGAGTCCAGGTACAAATTCGCGTGCAAAAATGAGATGGATTGGTACTTTAATCACTTGCGCAAACACGATGGCACTTAAAGCAGCCATGAGTGGGTAATTAGTCAATAATTCGCCCATAAGCTTTACTCCTCTACAAGAGATGTCACTGTATCAAGTGCAAGTGTCATCATATCATTAAAAGAAGTTTGTCTTTCTTCACTTGTCGTTTGCTCACCTGTTATAATATGATCAGAAACAGTTAAAATCGTTAATGCTTGTCGGTTAAATTTGGCAGCTAATGTATAAAGAGCAGCTGCTTCCATTTCAACAGCTAACACATTGTGTTTGATTAATAAATCATTAAAAGCTTCAGCATTGTCACGATAAAAAGCATCACTTGTAAAAATATTACCGACATGTGTTGTCAGTTCACGCTCCTCAGCAAGTTGATAAGCTTTTTGCAGTAAATTGAAGTCAGCAATGGGCGCATAGTCTACACCACCAAAAACAAGTCGATTCATTTGTGAATCAGTCGTAGCGGCTTGGCCTAATACGATGTCACGAACATGTATATCTTCTTGCATACCACCACATGTACCTACACGTACAAGGGTTTGAACGTCATATTCTTGAATTAATTCATTCACATAAATTGAGATAGATGGTACACCCATTCCAGTGCCTTGGACAGAAATACGCTTACCTTTATAAGTACCTGTAAACCCAAGCATGCCTCGGACATCATTATATTGGATGACATCCTCTAAGTAATTTTCAGCAATGTACTTTGCTCGAAGTGGATCACCCGGTAACAAAATTGTCTCAGCGATGTCACCTTTTTTTGCACCAATATGAATACTCATTTTACTCCTCCTTTAGTCATTAAAGATTTTATTGTAAAAATGAACTTCTAAATCATGTAGACGAGATAATGATAACTCATTAAAAGGCGTCCGCTCTTCTTGTAATTGTGCTTTGAAACGAGTAACTGCATCTTTTAATGAATCAACATAATTGGGAACGTCACCTTCATACTTTATTGTATCACGTTTTCGTGCATTCATTTTTTCATGATGTGCTAATGCTTTTCGCTCGTGGAAAGCAACCCCTTCTACAAGGCCACGATTGTGTAAATCACCTTGTAGCGGATGTTCTAAGACAGCTAATACTTCGACTAGTAAAAAATTCCTTCTATCTTCTAATACTTTTCCGATGTAAACACCAGAATTGTATCGTGTTTGAACAATGCTACCTATTTCAATTGTTTCCATTCAAATAACCCCCTGAAAAATCGATATATGTCTATTGTGGCAAAAAAATTACAAATTTGCGAATAATAGATAATATTGTTTCGGATGGTTTAGATGTTTGTTATAATACAAATAAGAAAGGGAAGTGAATAAATTATGTTTATGGAATTTTTGTATTTTCCAGAAGATAAGACGGAATATATCCCAGCTTTTATTATGCTCGTCATTTTCATGGCAGGAGCGATCGCTGCTATGTATTTATTTTATAAAAAATCGAAAAAAGATGAAGCTTATTTTAATGAGAAATATAAGATAGAAGAAGTAAAAGAAGAAAGTCATCCATCTGAACATCATAATAAATAGTTAGACATAGTGAAGTCGTTAGGCGAATTCACTATGTTTTTTTGACTTTTAAGCAAAAAAAAGAGCAAAGCGAAAATCGCTTTGCTTACAGGGGGAATACGAGAAAGTCTTACATTACTCAGTATACCCGGAAAGTTGTTAGATAAACATAACTTTATAAAAAGTTTATTATTTCTTTAATAGACGGAACATATTTCGTTTATAATCTTCAACACCTGGCTGATCAAATGGATTTACATCAATATAATAGCCACTGATTGCACAAGCTAACTCAAAGAAATATACTAAATAACCAAAAGTAAATGCATCTAATTTAGGAATATTGAGGATGATATTTGGAACCCCACCATCGACATGTGCTTCAAGTGCACCGTGAAAAATCGTTTGATTCACTTGATCAATCGTTTTTCCAGCAATATAGTTTAGCCCATCGTAATTATCTTCATTCGCTTCAATTGTTAAATCATTTACTGGGCTTTGAACGTGTAATAATGTTTGGTATAGATGACGTTCACCGTCTTGGACATATTGACCTAATGAATGTAAGTCTGTTGAATAGACTGCAGAGGCAGGGAAGATACCTTTTCCATCCTTACCTTCACTTTCTCCGTACAATTGTTTCCACCATTCTTGGAAGTAGTGTAAATTGGGCTCATAACTGACTAATAATTCAATTGCCTTGTCATTTTCATATAAAGCGTTACGTAGAGCAACGTATTGATAAGCTGGATTATTTGCGATTGTTGCTTGATTTAATTCATTCATTGCCGTTTGGGCACCTTTGATCATATCTGAAATTGATAGACCACTTGTTGCGATTGGAAGCAAGCCAACAGCAGTTAAAACAGAATAACGTCCACCGACATCATCAGGAATGATAAAGGTTTCATATCCTTCTTCATTTGCGGTTTGCTTAAGTGCACCTTTTTCTTTGTCAGTTGTGACATAAATTCGCTTTCTAGCTTCATCTTTTCCATATTTATCTTCCATAAATTGTTTGAATAAACGAAAGGCGATTGCCGGCTCTGTTGTCGTTCCACTTTTTGAAATAACATTAATCGAAACATCACGATCTTTTAGTGCTTCTAATAGTTGTACATAATATGTTGAACTCATATGGTGGCCAGCAAAGATAATTTCTGGATAATCCTTTTCACCGAATGGATTTGTTAACATTTCAATAGCAGCGCGAGCTCCTAAGTATGAACCGCCAATTCCAATAACAAGTAAGACGTCACTTGATTGCTGAATCGATTTGGCAGCTTGCTGAATACGTTCGAATTCTGCCTTATCATAGTCATTTGGTAAATTGAGCCAACCTAAAAAATCACTACCTAAGCCTGTTTGTTTATGTAAGGCTTCATGGGCTCCTGTTATTTTCTGCTGCATTGTTTCTTTATAATTGTCTTGGATAAAAGGTAATACATGTGTGTCATCAATTGTAAGATAAGTCATTTTTTCCTCCATTTTATTTATTAGATTCTTCTATAGTCTTTTTAATATCTAGGTAAACGTCGTGCCACAAATCAACATCTTCTGTAAAGCGTTTAGATGTTTTGTCAATCATGACTTTAAACTTCTCCTCATAGTCAGCTGCATCTTTAGGGGGGATATCCTTTTTCAATTCATCTGTATATGCTTTGACAACGGGTGCCATTGGTCCCCATTTTCCAATTTCATTTCCAGCTTCATCGATAAAGATAAAAATAGGGATAAAGCGTTTTTCGTCTGTTAAATATTGATCCATTAGCTCTAAGTTCCGGTCACGTGGTAGAAAGCTTAAGTTAATGCCTGCTGCCTCAGATAACTTTAATAAAATAGGGATATTGAGCATACAATGACCACACCAGACTTCTGCTAGAACGATCACTCTCATATTTTTATAGTTTTTGAGTTGTGTTAAGTCATCTTCAGGAACCTTAAAGGTATTATAGATTGTATTGAATCCTTCTTTTAAATCTGCTAACTCTGCCATGTAGTCTTCTGTGTGTATGCCACGCTCAAACCATGTTTGTAAATTCATACTTTTTTCATCCTTTCCCAAGCTATTACCTCTTATATTATCAAAAGAAGGACAAAAGTATAAATGTTATCGCTTTATACGACATTCAAAAAAAGAGTCAGAACAATTTTACTATTCAATCAAAACGATATATACTAAAAGATGTTCGATATTTTTTAGGAGGCATGAAAATGAAAAGTGAAAAGTACAATAAAGGAATGGAAAAATTAAAGGATTTAACTGTCCCAACAAAAGAAAGTAAAACAGGTCATATGGATATTGGTGAAGGTTTTAAAGATATTGCACCTGATTTAGAAGACTTTGTTGTAGAGTTTGCTTTTGGTGATATTTATGACCGTCCAGGATTAAGCGATCAACAGAAAGTGTTAGCCACAATTTCAGCATTAGTTGGACAAGGACTTCCGCAAATCGGCATGCATGTTGAAACAGGTTTAGTTGTAGGGCTAAAGCCAGAAGAAATTGTCGCTTGTATTCTTCACCTTATTCCATATGCAGGTTTTCCAAAAGTGTTAAATGCTCTTAAAGTTGCTCAAGGAGTCTTTGAAGATAAAGGAATTAAAGTAGAAACAATAAAATAAACATTAAAACAATTAAAAGCTTTATGTATAGTTATTAACATAAACTATTTATAATATATATAATTTTTAAGTTTTTTATAGTAAATTTTAACTAGATGTTGTATCCTATATAGTAGAATATTTAGGGGGCTGAAACATGATAATTGGATACATGAGAAACGAGCTAAAACCGACTCGCTTTCATCTAGTTAATGCGTTAATTGCAAAAGCTAGAGGCATTGAATTACTCTATTTTAATGCTGAAGATGTTGATATGGTGAACAATGTTATAGTAGGTCGCATTGTGAATGGGAAAAAGTGGGAAAGGGTTGAGAGAGAAATCCCAAAAATTGTAGACGTTTCTCCATTTTGTTATAAGCATCGAGTTGTTGTTAATTACTTGCGCGATCGTACATACTTAACAGATAGCTTAAGAAATCGATTAACAAAAGAAAAGTTACAAGACCTATTGAAAAGAGATAAGGAATTATCACAATATATGTTACCTTCACAAAAAATAGAAACATATAAAAATATTCAAGACTTTATCGATGAATTTGGTGAAGTTGTGATAAAACCAGTAAAGAGTACTCGAGGTCGAGGTGTTTTTATTGTTGCTAAAAAAGGTGATAAACTTGTTGTCGGTAATGAACGTGAAGAAACTGTAATGTCTTTACATGAATTTCAGAAATTCTATATTGACTATATAAAAGATACAACACATATTGTCCAAAAAGCAATTGACTCTAGATTGCCTTCTGGCGACCCATTTGACTGTCGAATTCATTTAGAAAAAAATGGTCGTGGTAAGTGGGATACATTAGACATATCTGTTAGAATTGGTTTAGGACAAAAGGTTGTTTCACACGTTTCCAATGGAAGTAGTCGTTTGCCGATTAAACCATTTTTAGAAATGCAATATGCTGAAAATGCTGATGATATATACAGCAACCTACGTGAAGTTGCTTTATTAATTGCAAGGAAAATAGAAAGAGTTCGTAAAACGAAACTCATGTCATTAGGTGTAGATGTAGGAATAGATAAAAGCGGGGAAATTTTTATCTTTGGTACAAACAGTGCGCCACGCGTAGATGTTATTGAGTCAAAAGTTGCTATTATGCGTACAGATTACTACGAACACTTGAATGGGTTGTTGAACAAAAGCAAAAAATAATTTAACCACATTGAATTCAGCACTCTATTAGTTAAATTTAGTCATTATATAAATTGATTACTTATTCGTACTTCAAACCAACTAAAATTGGACTTATATTCATTTAATTATTGTATTGATTCATTTAAGGCATCAGTTAATTATTTTCTGATGCCTTTTTAAATGGAATCTAATAAGAAAGGGAAGTTGTCCAATTGTTGTCCAAATCAAATCAACACAACACTAAACAAAAGGTAACAAACATAAAGGCGTTGTACAAAAAGCGGTAAACTTGCAATTATAATCAAGTAAACTTATAATTAAAAGTATCAAAGTTAAATATCGATTCTTCGGGGCAGGGTGTAATTCCCGACCGACGGTAAGAAGTTCTAAAGAACTTCAAGCCCGTGACCTGTTACTTTGTAACAGTTGATCTGGTGTAATTCCAGAGCCGACAGTATAGTCTGGATGGGAGAAGATGAAGCGAAAGTAAGTATAACGGGATCGTTATATCTTATTTCTGTACGCAATGATGCCCCTAAAACATTTGTTTTAGGGTTTTTTTATTGCTACAAAGCTTAATCCTTCAATATTGATGAATCGATTCAAATATGAAGGAGGACTTATTTATGCGTCAGGTTAGTTCACAAAAGTTAGTAAAAATGGTGTCTGTTGCTTTGCTTTCTGCGGTTAGTGTTGTTTTGTTTTTCATTAGTTTTCCATTACCACTATTACCACCTTATCTAAAGGTTGATTTTAGTGATGTGCCAGCCTTACTGGCTGCACTTGTCTTTTCCCCTTTTGTTGGGATTGTTGTCATATTTATTAAAAACTTTTTATACTTTTTTGTTTCAGGAGCGACTGATCCAGTAGGCGTTGTTGCCAACTTTATCGCTGGAACAATTTATATTTATCCAGTTGCTTATATGTACCATCGCTATAAAAAGACGAAGAATGTCATTGCTGGGCTTGTCATTGGAACGACGGTGATGGCTGTTGTCATGGCAATCTTAAATTATATTGTCATTTTACCGGCATATGCTTGGGTATTAGGAGCTGCTGATATGGCAACACCTGCGGTAAAAAAGACAACTGTATTAGCAGGTGTCTTACCATTTAACTTTATTAAAGGTGTGATTGTCAGTATTTTATTTAGTCTCCTATTTGTTCGAATGAAAGTATGGATTGAACAAAAACATGTTCAATTAACCGTTAAATAGGTTCAAGGCTTCCTATAGATATAGGGAGCCTTTTTTTATATGTTATAATGAGTTAAAGAGTAAAGGAGAGATAGACAGATGGCGTTTACTTTAGAAATTGGCCAGAAAGCACCAATGTTTAATTTAAAAGGAACAGACGGAAAAACATATGATTTAAATGACTTTAAAGAAGATGTTTTAGTCATCTTTTTTACGTGTAACCATTGTCCATATGTCGTTGGATCAAATGAAGTGACACGTGAAACGGCACTTAAGTTCAAAGATAAAGGGGTTCGCTTTATTGGGATTAACTCGAATAGTGCCCAAACAAATGAAACAGATTCATTTGAACATATGGTCGAAGAAATGAAGGAGAAGAATTATCCTTGGCTTTACTTACATGATGAAACACAAGAAGTTGCAAAAGCTTATGGAGCGCTTCGGACGCCTCATTTCTATGTGTTTGATGAGAAAAGAGAGCTCATTTATACAGGACGAGGAGTGGACCAACCGAAAGATACAGATCAAATGACAATGAATGATTTGGATCGTACTTTAACGGAGAAGGTTAATGGGGAGGCAATTTCTATCCCGTTAACGAATCCATTAGGATGTAATGTCAAATGGGATGGGAAAGATTCAAAGTGGATGCCACCAGAAGCTTGTGATATTGTATAAAAAGAAAAAGGCAGAAACAGCTTGGAAAGATTATCGCTTGCTGTTTCAGCCTTTTTTATTTTCGTTTATTAACGACACCTAATGTACAACGTGAAATACAAAGAAGTTGGTCTTTTTCATCTGTAATGTCAATGTTCCAAACCATTGTCGTTTTACCAATATGAATCGGTGTTGCTGTGGCTGTAACAAGCCCTTCACGTTTACTACGGAGATGGTTAGCGTTAATTTCCATCCCGAAGACAGCCTGGTTTTCTTGATCAATATTTAGAAAGCCGCCAACACTTGCAACTGTTTCAGCTAGGAGGACACTTGCTCCTCCATGTAAATAGCCGGCAGGTTGGTGGGTACGTTCGTCTACAGGCATAGTCATAATCACACAATCTTTTTCTAATTTAACTGTTTTAATGCCAAGTAATTCAAATAATTTACTCTCCATATTGAATGCCTCCTTACCTTATATGAAAAAAGAGTGAATGAGTAATGATATACTAAGTAATAAGCCGAAAATTGTATTTGTTTTACCTGTCGCTGCCATTGCCGGCATCATTTCAAGAGGCTCTGTCTTTCCGATGAAGCCTTTAATGACTTGGATTGTTTTAGGTATAGCAAGTAAAGTAATGAAAGACCAATAGGGTAACATACCAACAATAATTAAGATGATGGTTATGATAAATGCTAAAGCAAACATGGATGCTAAAAAGACAATACTTGCTTGATGTCCTAATAGGATTGCGATTGTTTTTCGGCCGTTTTCAGCATCATTCACACGATCCCGGATATTGTTTGATGTCATAATGGAAGCGATGAATAAACCAATTGGGATAGAGACAAAAAATACCGCCCATGTGACATCATCTGTTTGAATAAAAAAACTAATTCCGATAATAACAGGCCCCATGAAGAAACCAGAAAAAAGTTCACCTAAAGGGGTATAAGCAATCGGATATGGCCCACCCGTGTAAAAGTAACCTACGGCCATACTAATTAGCCCGATAACAGCTATCCATAAGCTTGAAGTTAAACAAATATAAACACCAAGTAAAGCAGCGATTGCTAAAAAGACGAAGGCTAAGTTTTTAACTGTTTGAGGTGAAATCCCATCACGGACAATCGTTCCACCAATACCAACTGACTTTTCATTGTCTAATCCACGCTTATAGTCATAATATTCATTAAACATATTCGTTGCTGCTTGAATCAGTATAGATGCGATTAACATAGCTAGAAATAAGGGGAGATGGAAAGATCCCTCATAAATAACGGCTAACATTGTCCCAACAAAAACAGGCACAAAAGAAGCGGTTAAGGTATGTGGTCTTAATAAACGCCACCATACTTGAAAGCCATCTTTTTCATTTAATTGTTCACGTATATTTTCTGCCATTTTCAAACTCCTTAATTACGATAATGATTCCCTTCATATCATACCATAAAATATATAAAATAAGCTTACTAATGTTTTTTAAATGAATTCTGATTCAGTTAAGTTAAATCCTTGTCGTATAAAGCAAAAAAGCATAAAATAGAGATGTATGAGATTGTATCGGATAATTTGGAGGTTTTTTTAAATGATATTTACAAAGGACATAACTTTCCAAACATTTGTGGACGAGTTATTCCAAAATGATGAGATAGAAAAGACAGATACGAAGTTAATAAGTTGGACAACTGAGATTGAACCTATCTCCTTATTGTCCGTTTTTCAGGCTGCAAAAAATAAAGTGAACAATCGCATGTTTTGGTCGAATCATAATCGAACATTTTCATATGTCGGGATTGGGGTAGCAAAAAAAATCCTTGTTCAAGATGACGATCGTTTTACTTCGTTAGAGTCACAATGGAAACAAGTATTGCAAGAAGCACATATATATAATCCTTATAAGACAAGTGGGACAGGGCTTGTAGGAATTGGTGGGATGTCTTTTGATCCGAGAAAAAAGCGGACAAAGCTATGGGAACATTTTCCTTCAAGTCAATTGACGATCCCGGAATTATTAGTACTTGAAACGGAAGGACGTTATTATTTAACAATCAATCAATTAATAAACAGTCATTCGTCAAAAGAAAGTTTAATTGACCACGTCAATCAACTGAAGCGTGTATGCTTTGTTGAACAGATTGTTAAGAAAACAAAGCATCGTATTATGAACAAAGTCGAAATAGATCCAGAGGGTTGGAAGACGAAAGTACAAAAAGCAGTGGATGAGATTAAAGCAGGTCATGTTAAGAAAATTGTGATGGCTCGAGAAATGCAACTACAATTTGATCAGGAAACTAATATAGCACATCTAATCCAACGCTTATTAATGATGCAAGCAAATAGTTATATTTATGCGATTGAACATGATGGTCATTGTTTTATTGGGGCGACTCCAGAGCGATTAGTAGAAGTTCATGGTAAGCAATTGCTATCAGCATGTATTGCAGGTACAGCACCGCGTGGTAAAACGATAGAAGAAGATGATCAAATTGGTCAACAATTATTAAATGATACTAAAAATCGTGAAGAACATGATTATGTTGTCCAAATGATCCGAAAACAAATTACACCATATTGTGAAGAAGTCTTTATTGCTGATGAGCCCATTTTACATCCTTTAAAAAATTTACAACATTTATATACGCCTGTTAGTGCTACATTGAAAAAACAAGTGTCTATTTTTGAGATTGTGAAGCAACTTCACCCAACACCAGCTTTAGGTGGGGAACCACGTGAAGAATCTCTTGCTTTTATTCGAGAGCATGAATCACTTGATCGAGGCTGGTATGGAGCTCCAGTAGGTTGGTTAGATAGCAATGACAATGGTGAGTTTGTCGTTGCCATTCGGTCAGGTTTGATTAAGCCCCTCGAAGCGTCATTGTTTGCTGGCTGTGGTGTCATGGGGGATTCTGATCCAGAGATGGAATATGAAGAAACAAATGTGAAATTTATGCCAATGTTACATATGTTGGAGGATGAAGATGAAGCATACTAAATCATTAACAAAATATGTTGGTAACTTTATTGATGAACTGGCATACAATGGCGTCAAACACGCAGTTATTTCGCCTGGTTCAAGATCTACGCCATTAGCGATGATGGTGACAGAACATAAACAAATAAAAGAGTGGGTTTTAGTAGATGAACGATCGGCTAGTTTTTTTGCATTAGGATTAGCACGTGCGACAAATGAACCGGTCGTTTTAATATGTACATCAGGTACAGCGGCTGCCAATTATTACCCTGCAATTGTTGAAGCATTTATGCAACGTGTTCCTTTGATTGTTTTAACGGCTGATCGTCCACATGAGCTAAGAGATATCGGAGCATCTCAAACCATTAATCAAATAGGTATGTATGGTGATTTTGTAAAATGGTTTCATGAAATGGCCTTGCCGGAAGACAGTGAGCCAGTTTTAAAGTATGTTCGCGGAAAGGCAGCGCGAGCAGTGGTCGAGGCTAATGGAGTCGGAAATCAAGGTCCAGTTCATTTAAATTTCCCATTCAGAGAGCCGCTCGTTCCAGACTTGACTGTTCATGATAAGTGGGGGAAAGGTTTTGCTTCCTATCCTAGATATATGAGCGGTGAAAAAGTGTTAGTAGATGAGATGCTCGATCCTTTAGTAAAGCAGATGAATCAAGCAGAAAGAGGCTTAATTGTTTGTGGGCCACAATTTGATGAAAGTTTAAGTGAAGAGCTTGTTCAATTAGCCCAGCACTTAAGCATTCCAATCCTTGCTGATCCATTATCCCAATTAAGGGCGTTTGACCATGATAAAACACACCTTATTGAAGGATATGATGCCTTTTTATTTTCAGATGATTTGAAGGAAGAATTAAAGCCATCCTATATTATTCGATTTGGTGCTATGCCTATATCAAAACGATATATGCAGTTTGTGAAAAGCTGTCCGGAGACGATTCAATTTATTGTTGAAGATGATAGTGGTGTACGTGAAGCAAGTAATGAACAGTCTTGTTTTATTTATGCTAACAGTAAAAGGCTACTGCAAGATTTAAAAGGACTCACAAAAGAACGTCACAAGTCAGCTTGGCTTAAAAAGTGGCAAGCATATAATGCAGTTGTGATGAAACATGTTAATGAGATAGAATCTACTTATATAACAGAAGGTGAAGCAGTTAGGACTTTATTTGAAGTTGTGCCAAACCAAAGTGGCCTATTTATCGGGAATAGTATGCCGATACGTGATACAGATACATTTTTTACAAGAACAAATAAAGCTTTAAAACTTTACGGTAACCGAGGAGTAAGCGGTATTGAAGGGATTAATTCTACCATGCTTGGGATCGCTGCTGCCAAGCTACATGACTATCATACATTAGTCATTGGTGATTTAAGTTTTTATCATGATTTAACGGGTTTGTTGGCTAGTAAAAAATATAATATTCCTTTAACTATTGTCTTAATAAACAATGATGGTGGTGGTATTTTTTCTTTTTTACCACAAGCAGAAGAAGGCAAACATTTTGAAACATTATTCGGTACGCCCTTAGGCATTGATTTTAAACATGTTGCTGATTTATATGGAGCGACATATGAATGTGTGAAAACAAATGATCACTTAAAAGATGCACTTAAACGTTCTTATGAAGAAGCGGGCATATCTATTGTTGAAGTAAAAACAAATCGAGAAGAAAATGCAGCTTGGCACCGTCATCTATGGCAGAAGATACAAGAGGAGCTATAAATAATGAAAGAGACGAAAGTACTTTATACATCAAATGGACCTTATAAGTATGACTTGTATGAACATGATGAGGCAGATGAGACGGTCGCTTTATTTCATGGTTTCACTGGTTCACGATCAACATGGAAACAAGTAGCTAAAAGTCTTAATAGATCGTATAAAGTCATTGTCATTGATTTACCAGGACATGGTGATACGCAATTGACAAAACCGTTTAGTATGCAAACTTTTGCAGCTGATTTTGTAGAACTATTAAAAAATGAAGCTGTTAAAAAAACGCATCTAATTGGTTACTCTCTAGGTGGTCGGACTGCTTTATCACTTACATGTTATTATCCACAATTTGTAGATAAGTTAATATTGGAAAGTGCTTCTCCGGGTTTGAGTGACTTAAAAGAAAGTGAGCAACGCCGCAATCAAGATGCGAAATTAGCAAACTTTATTGAAAAAGAAGGGATAGAGGCCTTTGTTGATTATTGGGAGCACATTCCATTGTTTAAATCACAAAACAAACTCTCAAATGAGCGTCAAGCAAAGATTAGACATGGGCGTTTGAATCAATCGGCAGAAGGTCTAAGTAAGTCATTACGCTATATGGGGACAGGTAGTCAGCCTTCATGGTGGGATGACTTAAGTGAGCTTGTAAACAAAACATTCCTAATTACAGGCCAGTTAGATAGCAAGTTTGTACACATTAATCAACAAATGGAAAAGTTAATATCAGATTGTAAGCACATTACAATTCCAAATGTAGGTCATGCGGTTCATTTAGAAAATGAAGCGGTTTATATTGAAACAATATATAAATGTTTACAGGCTAATTAAAGGGTTTTATATCTCAAAGATATCAATTCATGATATGATAGATATGAGTGATTATAATAAAGAGGTGGAAGAAAGATGACAGTTCAATGGGAAAAAGCTAGAGATTTTGAAGAAATCATTTATGAAAAATCAAACGGTATTGCGAAAATTACGATGAACCGTCCGCAAGTACATAATGCATTTACACCTTTAACAGTAAATGAAATGATTACAGCATTTGCAGATGCTCGTGATGATTCATCGATAGGTGTTATTATTTTAACAGGTGCTGGAGACAAGGCATTCTGCTCAGGTGGAGACCAATCTGTTCGAGGACATGGTGGATATGTTGGAAGTGATGAAATTCCACGTTTAAACGTTCTTGATTTACAACGCTTAATTCGTACGATACCAAAGCCTGTCATTGCAATGGTTAATGGCTATGCAATTGGTGGTGGGCATGTACTACATATCGTATGTGACTTAACAATTGCTTCAGATAATGCTTTATTTGGACAAACAGGACCAAAAGTTGGTAGCTTTGATGCTGGATATGGTGCTGGTTTATTAGCTGAGATGGTCGGGCAAAAGCGTGCTCGCGAAATTTGGTACTTATGCCGTCAATATACAGCTGTTGAGGCTTATGAGATGGGAATGGTGAACAAGGTTGTTTCACAAGAAGAGTTAGAAACAGAAACCATTCAATGGTCTAAAGAGATTTTATCAAAATCATCTACAGCTATTCGTATGTTAAAAGCATCTTTCAATGCGGCGACAGATGGTTTAGCAGGCTTACAACAATTTGCTGGTGATGCTACATTAATGTACTATACGACAGACGAAGCAAAAGAAGGCCGTGACGCATTTAAAGAAAAACGTGATCCGGAATTCGATAAATTCCCACGTTTCCCATAAGAGAAAAGAAACTCGCATTGTCGAGTTTCTTTTTTATTTGATATAATTAATAAAAAGAAGTTTATGGGAGCGTATGAACAATGGAAACAGTTATGCCACATTGGTTAACAAAACAAGCAGCACAAAACCCTCATAAAATAGCGATTGAAACTGAGACTGGCGAATGTATGACTTTCCGTGCATTAAAAGAAGCAAGTCAAGAACGGGCCAGACAGTTGAGTCATTATGGTATGCAAAAAGGCGATCATATTGGCATGTTAATGACAAATAGTTTGGATATGGTGATAACAATCCATGCTCTTTCTTATTTACAAGCTACAATTGTTTTTTTAAATACTCGTCTAACTAAAAATGAATTACAATATCAAATTGACCAAGCAGATGTTTCTTCTGTCATTAGTGAATGTGAGTTGATAAAGGAAAAAGCTATTGAAAATATAAGTATATATTCAATGAAAGAGATAAAAGAAAGCGAAGAAAATAAGGGTGTTGTTTTAGCGAAGGAAATTAATTTAAGTGATCCATTTACGATGATGTTTACATCTGGAACAACTGGATTTCCAAAAGCAGTTATACATACCTACGGAAATCATTTGTGGAGTGCAATGGGATCTTTATTAAATTTAAAGTATTACGATGATGATAAATGGTTGCTTCCTCTTCCTATGTTTCATGTTGGTGGTTTTTCTATTTTAGTTCGAAGTGTAATTTACGGCATGTCTGTCTTTTTAATTCATAAGTTTGAAGCAGAAAAAGTCTTTCAAATCATTGAAAAAGAAAAAATAACGATTGCGTCCTTTGTAACCTTAATGCTCCAACAATATGTCAGCTATTTAGATGGGAAGTCAGCCTCATCTTCATTACGAACGATTTTATTAGGCGGCGGTTCAATTCCAACATCTTTATTAGATGATGTTCAAAGAAATCAACTGCCAGTCTACCAGTCATATGGTATGACGGAGACGAGTTCTCAAATTGTGACCTTAAATGAACAAAACATCGACCTGAAGCATGGTTCAGCAGGAAGGCCCTTGTTTCCTGCGCAAGTGAAAATAGATGCCCAAGACAAACAAGTAGGCGAAATACTTGTGAAAGGTCCCATGGTCTTTGAAGGTTATTATAAAAATGACAAGGCAAATGAAGAAAGTTTTCTTGATGGTTGGTTTAAAACAGGTGATTTAGGCTACTTGGATGGTGACGGATTTTTATATGTTGTTGATCGAAGGTCTGATTTAATTATATCGGGTGGCGAAAATATTTATCCTACAGAAATTGAACACGTTATTCTAGAGTTAGCAGGTATAAAGGAACTTGCTGTCGTTGGTCGAAGAGATGAAAAATGGGGACAAATACCTGTTGCTTACATCGTATTAGAAGATGATAGCTTAAATCAATCTACAATAGAAGCTCACGTCGAAAAGAAATTAGCATCATTCAAACGACCGAAAGCTTATCATTTTATCGAATCTTTGCCTCGGACAGCCTCAAATAAGATTATGCGTCATAAATTGAGTGAATAAATAAGAGGAAGATGGCCACTCTATGAAAAAAGAGGAGGCATAGTGATTGGAATTAGCGAGATATTATGTCAATGTACAATCAAAGGAAGTTTCGGAAGTTCAAGTAGGTAATAATGCAGCATTTACAATTCATGCATCACAATCTGATCTTGATCAATTACGGTCATTATTTGATCAAATGGGATCTGTTGAAATAGACAACTTTTTTAGAGCCCATGTCCCGATTGTTCCATATCATGAGGATAAATCGAATACGAAGTATGATCATCTATTACGAGATATTTATCAAAAAATCTATGAACTAGGTGATGATGAAACACGACAATTCATCGATCAAGAAGGTTTAAATAAAATAGAATCAAAAGAAGATACGATGTAAAAGTGTTACTCGCTTTATCGATATGTTAAAATAGATAAAGCGAGATTTTTTTATGGAAAAAGGGATATGATTATGGAATATAAGTTCATCGATTTTTATAAAAATAAAGTTACTTTATCATTTGCAGAAGAACCATTTTCACAAGAACCAAAACATGTTTGGGTTATTTGTCGTTATAAAAATAAATGGTTGCTAACGCAACATAAAACTCGTGGCTATGAATTTCCTGGTGGGAATGTTGAAGCAGGCGAAACAGCTGCACAAGGTGCCATTCGAGAAGTACTCGAAGAAACAGGGGGCATCGTTAAAGAGCTGAATTATCTGGCACAATACTATGTAGATGGAAAAGCAGATCAAATTATTAAAAATGTCTATTTTGCAAGGATAGACAGACTTGAGAAACAAGAAACCTATTATGAAACAGATGGTCCCTTATTGTTGGATTATTTGCCAAAAGATATTCGTTATGACAGAAAATATAGCTTTATGATGAAGGATAAGGTTCTACCTTTATGTTTAGAAAAAATAAAAGAACGTTATATGTAGTGAGTGAAAACCTTTAGAGAGCTTGATTTCTTTAAAGGTTTTTATCAAAATAAAGGACTGAAATGAATGGAAATATTAAGTGAAGATGTTATGAATGGATGGACACTTTATCATTTGAAGTCAGAAAATGTAAAAGTGCAAATCTTAAATTACGGTGCAACACTTGTAAATTTATCAATAAAAGATCATCAAGGAAAATTTAATAATATTGTTTTAAGTTATGATGATTTAAGTGATTATGAACAAAATGAATACTTTTTTGGGTCAATCATTGGTAGGGTAGCAGGTCGAATTAAAGACGGAAAATTTTCAATTAACGATCAAACTTTCCAATTAGATCAAAACGAAGGGGAGCATCACTTGCACGGCGGGGAAAGTGGTTTTCATAATAAGCTATGGACAGGAGAAATAATTGAGCATCCACATTGTCTCAGCTTAAAGTTAACTCATGAAAGTAAGGCAGGGGAAGCAGGCTATCCAGCAAATGTTAAGGCAATCGTTTATTATCATTTATATCAAGATGGAACTTTAGAAATAGAATATGAAGCTGAAGCAGATGAAGATACCATTATCACTTTGACGAATCATACTTACTTTAACTTACAAGCCGATCATACAGAAACAATTGATTCCCATGAAGTAACAATGAATACTTCACGATATTTAACATTAAATGAAGCATTAATTGCCGAAAAAGTACAGGGTGTAGAAGAGGAATCGACATTCAATTTTAAGCAGGCGAGAAGCTTAGCTGATGGTTTATATAAAGGAGAAGAGCAAAATAAGCTTGTAAATGGATATGATCATTTGTTTTTATTTGATAATGATCAAGGTAAAGTAGAGTTATATGAACCATTATCAAGACGAATGATGACAATAGAAACAAATGCGCCGGCAGTGGTCATGTATACAACGAATGCGCCTGTTCAATTGAACGAGCAAACTAAAAAACAACATATTGGGGTTTGCTTCGAAACGCAAGGCCCACCTGCATTTTTATGGCTAAATGATTTACCATCAATTATAATAAGAAAAGATGAAAAATATAAACAACGTACGACCTATTCGTTCACAACTCAATAAGAAAGCGACCAAAAATGGTCGCTTTTTTATATGTGAAAAAAATGATTTATAATATGATCGTTAAATTAAACTCATTCATAAGAAAAATGTTTTTCAATTTTTTCGACAAGCATATACATGATAGTCGCAACAATAACAATTAAGGTGAGACTGGCTAAAACAAGTGTGAAGTCAAATACTTGAAAGCCGTAAATAATTAAATAACCAAGTCCATTATTTGATACAATAAACTCTCCAACAATGACACCGACCCAACTCAGCCCGACATTAACTTTTAAAGTCGATACAATCGTAGGAATGGTGGCAGGAAAAACAGCTTCTTTAAATTGAATCCAACGATTTGCCCGAAAACTTCGCAATACTTTTAAATAGTTTTCATCGACATGATTAAAACCAGATAAAATGACAATCGTTGTAATAATAAGTGAAATAATGGCTCCCATTAAAATAATGGATAAATAGCTCGGCCCAAGAATGACAATGATAATAGGGCCAAGGGCAACTTTTGGCATAGCGTTTAAAACAACTAAGTATGGATCAGATATTTTTGCTAGACTGGAAGAAAACCATAAAATAGAAGCAAGTATAATACCGCCAATCGTTCCAATTAAAAAACCAAGCAAGGTTTCAGTCGAGGTGACAAGGACATGGATAGGGAGCGATCCATCTGCACATTTTTCAATGATTAATGTGATGATTTTAGAAGGTGAACTAAATATAATCGGATTTATTATCTTATAGGAACTGAGAATTTGCCAGAGGCTAATGAAACAAATAAATAAAATGATTTGTGCCAAAAAAACAAAGCGTAAATTTCGCTTTAATGATTTTTTATATTGGGAAAAATAAATATCATCAATCAGTTTTTTCATAAAATCCCTCATTTTCTTTCATCGTTTCTTGAAAGTCTGCCCACAGTGTCTCGAAGAGTGTTTGGTATTCGGGAAGGCTTCTAACGCGGAAGGGTTCTTCTTTTCTAATTTTTTTTGGGATATCATATGTTTTAAAAATCGTTCCTGACTTAGAGTCCATTAATAAAATTCGATCACTCATTGAAATGGCTTCAGCTAAATCGTGGGTGACAAATATGACTGTTTGTTTATCTTGTTTAACTAAATTGAAGACTAAGTTTTCTAAGTTTAGTTTTGTCGTAAAATCAAGGGCAGAAAAAGGTTCATCTAACAACAATAATTGTGGATTGGTCATTAAGGTTCTTGCAAAAGCAGCACGCTGTCTCATGCCACCTGAAAGTTGTTTAGGATATTTTTTTTCAACATGGAGTAACCCGACTCGCTCAAGTAATGCACGGGCTTCTTCCTTTGTTTTATTTATATTAGCTTTATTGATGAGTGGACCTAAACAAACATTATCAATAATCGTTTTCCAAGGAAATAAATAATCTTCTTGTAACATATAACTTGTTGCATGGGGTATGTGATCAATAGGTTTATCATTAATATAAATTTGTCCTTCTGTTGGCTTCATTAGATTACCGATAATAGATAATAAGGTTGATTTACCACATCCACTTGCTCCAATTAAGGAAATAAATTCTCCTTTTTTTACGGTAAAATGAATATCATTTAATGCCTTTGTATAATGACTTGGAGAAAAGTAATAATGTGAAATGTGATTTACCTTAACAAAGGTCATTAATCATCCTCCTCTTTCATCACTTTCTCTGCGATTTGCCGATTTACAAGGAGATCATATGGTGCATCTCCACGTAATTCGCCTGCTTCATCCATCACATTTAGTAAATTATCCCAAGCAGACTCTTGTAAGAGGGGGCTAGTTGCAAAGGATTCTTGTTCTTTATAGCGTTCGACCGATTGAGCGATAATATCGATTGAGACATCATCAAAATAAGGTTGAATCGTTTCAGCAATCGTCATGTTATCTGTTTCATATATCCATTGTTGAGCACGGTATATGGCACGCGTAAATTGAGTCACCATATTTTCATTGTCATCAATAGTACTTTCTTTTGTCATAAATACGGTATAAGGAAGGTCACCTGCTTCTTCTCCAAAGGACGCAACAATTTTACCGTTTCCTTCCGCCTCAAATAAGCTTGCAGTTGGTTCGAATAATTGAACATATTGTGTATCCATGGATAAAAAAGCACTTGGAATATTAGCGAAATCAATGTTTTGAATCAAATTGAGATCATCATGTGGCTGAATGTCATGTTTTTTTAAGACGTATTCCCCAACCATTTGCGGCATGCCACCTTTTCTTTGACCGAGAAATTTTTCCCCGTGTAAATCATTCCAATTGAAGTGATCATCATCTTTTTTGCTAACTAAAAATGTACCGTCGGTTTCGGTTAATTGTGCAAAGTTAATAATCGGGTCTGTTGGATTTTCATGATGAACATAAATAGATGTCTCTGAGCCAACTAATCCAATGTCGGCATGATCGGATAATAGGGCAGTCATTACTTTGTCACCACCCCAAGCGGTTTGTAGTTCAACATCTAATCCTTCTTCTTTAAAAAACTCTTTTTCAATGGCGATATATTGCGGGGCATAAAATATCGAGCGGGTTACTTCACTTAGTACGATTTTATTATGAGATTCCTGACAGCCTACCAAGAACAAGAAGGGACAAAACATAATGAGTAAGATTTTTTTCATTTAACTCCTCCTAATTAACTGAATCAATGTATTTTATGTTAGAAAGAGAAATGTGTGCATAAAAAAAAGCCTTATCTGACTTTAATCAGATAAGGCTTGAGATTACTTAAATAATGGACCAGCATGTTTAATGTTATCAGGTGCTTTAGTAAACTTTTTAAAGTTTTCATGGAATTTTTGAGCTAGATCTTTTGCAGCTCGATCATAAGCGTCTTTGTCATTCCATGTGTTTTTTGGCACTAGAATCTCATCTGGTACCGCTGGAATAGATACAGGAATGTGAAGGCCAAAAATGTCATCTTGTACAGTTTCAATGTCATTTAATTCTCCTTCTAAGGCTGAATGAATCATCGCTCTTGTAAATGATAACTTCATTCGCTCGCCTATACCATATGGTCCACCAGTCCACCCCGTATTTACTAAAAATACATTCGAGCCAAATTGTGCAATTTTCTCTCCTAGCATTTCTGCATATACACTTGGTGCTAAAGGTAAAAATGGTGATCCAAAGCAAGCAGAAAATGTTGCCTCAGGTTCTGTAACACCACGCTCAGTACCAGCAAGTTTACTTGTATAACCACTTAAGAAATGATACATTGCCTGATCATTCGTTAATCGACTGATTGGCGGTAGTGTCCCCGATGCATCTGCTGTTAAAAAGATAATCGTATTTGGATGACCTGACACACTCGGTGTTAAAATGTTATCAATGTTCTCTAATGGGTAAGCAGCACGTGTGTTTTCAGTTAAGCTAACATCATCATAATCAGGAATACGTGTTTTATCATCTAAAATAACATTTTCTAAAACGGAGCCATAACGGATGGCACCATGGATTTGTGGTTCCTTTTCTGCTGATAAGTTAATACATTTTGCATAGCAACCACCTTCAATATTAAAGACACCATCATTACTCCAACCGTGTTCATCATCACCAATTAGTTTGCGGTAAGGATCTGCTGAAAGCGTTGTTTTTCCAGTGCCTGATAATCCGAAAAATAAGGCAACATCATTATGGTCACCAACGTTAGCTGAACAATGCATTGATAAAACATCATTCATTGGTAAAATGTAGTTCATAACGCTGAAAATAGACTTTTTAATTTCACCAGCATACTCTGTTCCACCAATTAAAATAATTCGTTTTTTAAATGAAACAAGAATAAACGTTTCAGAATGAGTGCCATCTAATTCTGGGTCTGCAAAGCATGTTGGTGCTGAGATGACAGTAAATTCAGATTGATGATTTGTTAATTCATCTTCTGTCGGTGTAATAAAAAGTTGACGAGCAAACAAGTTATGCCAAGCATATTCATTAATGACTTCAACTGGTAATCGATACTTTTCATCGGCCCCAGCAAATCCTTTAAAAGAGAAAAGTTCATCTTTATCTTTTAAATGGTTAATCACTTTATGGTATAGTCTATCGAATGATGCTTCATCAATTGGCTGGTTTACTTGACCCCAATCGATTACATCTTTTGTGACTTCATCTTTTACGATAAAGCGATCTTTTGGTGAGCGTCCTGTATATTTACCAGTAACAGCGGTTACTGCTCCAGTATCACTTAATTTTCCTTCATTACGTAAAACAATTTTTTCAACTAATTGTGCTACAGATAGATTTGCTTCAATTTGTTCTTGAGAAAATAGTTCACTTGCACTAACTGTTTTAACTGTTTGGCTCATTTATTTACCATCCTTTATTTTATTTATTTGCTTATAGTATAACATAGTAAAATAAATAGTACATACTATTAAAAGGGGTTTCATTTAATTTTTTAAAAAAATGTCACAAAGTATTTAAATTGTTATAATTGAACCGAGATAATTAATAAAGTTTTTTAAAATTAGTGGAGGCAAAAGACATGACAATAAGTAAAAGTAAACATATATTACAAACATATTTTGGATATGACTCATTCCGCCAAGGACAAGAAGAAACAATATTGTCGATCTTAAATGGTTATGATACGTTAGCGATTATGCCTACAGGAAGCGGAAAGTCAATTTGTTATCAAGTACCTGCTATGATTCAAGAGGGAATCACGCTTGTCATTTCGCCGCTCATCTCATTAATGAAAGATCAAGTTGATGGCTTACTTGAAAATGGTATTCCAGCTACTTATATAAATAGTACCTTAACACAGACGGAAATAAATAATCGATTAAGTGAAGCGGAAAGAAATCAATATAAAATGGTTTATATAGCACCGGAAAGAATAGATTCTAGTCGTTTTAAGCATTTTATTTCTAAATCACCCATTGATTTAGTTGTCTTTGATGAGGCCCATTGTATTTCTCAGTGGGGACATGATTTTCGGCCGAGTTACCGAACGGCCGTATCTCATTTAAAAGACATGATACCAGGAGTTCCTTTTGCCGCTTTAACCGCCACAGCAACTGACACCGTTCAAAAGGACATTCAAACGTTACTACAAATAAAAGATGAACATTGTATACTTACGGGCTTTTCTAGAGAAAATTTATCATTTCATTTAGTAAAAGGTCAAAATAAAAATACATTTTTATTACAATATGTTCAAACACATGACAAGTTATCCGGAATTGTCTATGCTGCTACTCGAAAACAAGTTGATCAATTATATGATCAACTAAAAGAGCGCTATGATCATGTATACAAATACCATGCGGGTTTATCTGAAGAAGAACGACAATTATCTCAACAAGCTTTTATCTTTGAAGATAAGGCTGTGATGATTGCAACGAATGCTTTTGGAATGGGAATTGATAAATCGAATGTTCGGTATGTGATTCATTATGCCGTGCCCATGAATATGGAAGCTTATTATCAAGAAGCCGGGCGAGCGGGCAGGGATGGAGAAGCAAGTGATTGTATCTTATTATATGCACCACAAGATGTTCAATTACAAAAGTTTTTAATAGAGCAATCAGAATCAGAAGATATGATGAAGCAACAAGAATATGATAAATTACAACAAGTCGTGAATTATTGTCATACGGATGGCTGTTTAACCAATTATATATTAACTTATTTTACGAATGAGATAATCGATGAACCTTGTGGTCATTGTAGTAATTGTACTGAGCGGGAAGATCAGATTGATATCACACAAGAAGCTCAAATGATTTTATCGTGTGTCAAACGAATGGGTGAACGATTTGGTGCGAGTTTGACAGCTAAAGTATTACGTGGATCGCGTGATAAGCGGGTCATTCAATTTCGTTTTGATCAACTCTCAACTTATGGTATTTTAAAACAATATACAGAAAGTGACATTGTTGAACGGATTAATTTTTTAGTTGCAAAAGACATGTTAACTATTACAGAGGGTAGAATGCCGACATTACAATTAAATCCATTATCTGTAGATGTTTTGACAGGTAAAAAAGAAGTACACTTTTCACCATTGTCGCTTGCAAAAACAACGGAACTGATTGACTATGATGAAAGCTTATTCGAAAAGTTAAGAGACATCCGAAAAACAATTGCAGATGAAACAAGTGTGCCACCTTATCTTATTTTTTCAGATGTCACTTTAAAAGATATGTGCCGCTATTTACCTAAAACGGAAGATGACTTACTTGCAATTAAGGGTGTTGGTGAGCGTAAGTTGAATAGTTATGGAAGCAACTTTTTATCAGCTATTCAGGATTTTCACGATAATCATCCAGAACTTGTAGCTAAAATTAACATTCGACAAACAACTCAAAAGCAGCAAAGAAGTGATGGACCATCTTCAGACCAAGCGAGTCATATGGAAACATTTAATTTGTATCAAAAGGGAAAAACAATAGCAGAAATTGCAAGTCTTCGTCAGTTAAAAGAGCAGACAATTGAAAATCACTTATTTAAAGCTTACGATCAAGGTCATCCAATATTATGGAACACTTTTTTCACGGAAGAAGAGGAAGCTGAAGTTTTAAAGCAGTATGAACAAGTAGAAGAAAAACGTCTAAAGCAAATAAAGGAAAACTTGTCAGATGATTATACTTACTTTAAAATTAGAGCAGTACTCGTCAAAAACGCATTATTGAAGTAAAAAAGATAGGATGAAAAAAATGAAGAAATTATTACAGATGATAGCCATATTGACAAGTTTGTTCCTTTTATCTGGATGTGCAGCATTACTTGATGAACTCTTGGCAGACAATGATGAAGATCATTTTACGACCAATGAAGAAATAGTTACACCTTTATCAGAGGTAACTGGTACTGATATTTTCCAAAAAGGTGCCTTAGAACATATTTTAGAAGGTGAATTGAACCGTAAAGGGTCTGCAGTCGGCTTTCACTATGATCGATTACCAAGTAAAAAAGGTGAAATTATTGAAGGGAGCCAATCAGGCGAAGACGAACATGGCGTATATGAAGCGGAAGTAAAGGTGAGTGGTGTTGAGAAAACATCAAACCGTGGACGTTCGACATTTTTTCCGGATGATTGGGATACACAGGATGTAGTTGATGCCATCCATGAAGCATATGACAACCGTGAGTTTTTGCAAGGTAATACATATGAGGGTTTGACAGATGAAGGGATTATTATTCAAATGTATTTAAACAATAATGATCAGATTATTTCAGCATTTCCAGTATATGAGGGGGATTGAGTGCTATCTATCAAATTAAAACAGTAACACTAACACATAAAAACATTGAAAAAAAACGATTAGTCATCACTTTTAATGATCAATCCTATGAGCTAGTAGCTGATTATTTAATGGCTGATGCCCCCTTATTGTCATTTGAAATCATTCAAGTCATAGAAGCGGTTTTAAATGGACAGAACAAAGCAGCAAAGTGGGCAGGTAATCGTACAGAGTTAACTATTAATCCCGATACATCAATCATTGAAGATTTATTTGAACAAAAGGAAGCCATTTCAGTAGAAACTAACTGGCTCTATGAGATGACAGTTTTATGGCAAAATCAATTGAATGAATTAAATTAAAAAAGTCTTATTGGTTATATAACCGATAAGACTTTTGCACTTTTATGATGACATCCATTTTGGAGGTGTGTTTTTATCCCAAAAAACATCAGCAATAACATGGTGCGTCTCAAAATGATCACTTGCTAAGTGATAATGAAAATTAAACCAATAACCTTCTAAAGGTTTATAATCACGGCGAACATGAAACTTGGCAATGGTATCTCCATTCATTTCATTTGTTATGTTAAAGATTCTTTCCCCATAGCCTGGTGATGGGTTTTCAGTTATTTTATAGTAGGCTATCATTTCTTCATCAAAGCTTGAAAAGATTTTTTCAAGTTCGACTTCAATGCTCGGCATGATAACTGAATGAAATTCATCGTCTAACTGTTTTAAAATCTTCGGCCCTAATTTATGGACTGTTTGCTTGGTGGCGAATGCCGTTAGTTCTTCTAGTACTGAATGTTCCTCTAAATCACTTGTTGTATGGTCATCGATGACAACATCGCTTGTGTTAGAAGGGATATATGTATCTTGTTCATTTGTTTCATCAGCTTCTAATATTGTCTCTGGAATATATATTCCGAGTGTTAGAATAGCTATTAATGAAACGAATAATTTACGCATCCACAATTTCATGATTGCTCATCCTTATCGACTTATTTCTTTTATTTTACCATGCTGTAGGTAAGGTGTAAATTATTATCTTAATATTTAAAAAATGGCTAAATATTGAACCTTTTCTGGAAAAGTGAAAGGAAGTTGACTTTTAATGGGAAATTCGGTAGGATACAAAATATAACGGACTCTCTTATTCAGAGTTGGTGGAGGGACAGACCCTGTGAAGCCCAGCAACCGTCACATTTGTGAAATGGTGCTTACCTGATGCAAGACAATATGTCTTGAACAATAAGAGTGAAAGGTAATTGAACGGCTATCCTTTCCTCATACTATGATGGAAAGGATTTTTTTGTGATAGGTTATACTTCATATCATATTGCTATAAATATAGTGATTAAAACATTACCTAGTAGTTCTCGAGTATATAGAGTTTCCGTAAAATAATGAGGAGGCTAAAAGATAATGGTGAAAAACAAACGGTTATTTACATCGGAATCAGTTACAGAAGGACATCCAGATAAAATGAGTGATCAAATATCGGATGCTATTTTAGATGCGATTTTAGTGAAGGATCCCGATGCACGCGTAGCGTGTGAGACGGTTATAACAACAGGACTTGTATTAGTGACAGGAGAAATTACGACAGATGTTTATGTCGATATTCCTAAAGTCGTACGTGAAACGATAAAGGAAATTGGTTACACACGTGCTAAATACGGCTTTGATGCAGAAACTTGCTCAGTCATTACAGCGATTGATGAACAGTCGCCAGATATTGCTAAAAGTGTTGATAAAGCATTGGAAGTCCGTGATTCAGATGAACAAGCAATTGGAGCTGGTGACCAAGGGTTAATGTTCGGCTTTGCTTGTGATGAAACAGAAGATTTAATGCCTTTACCAATTTACTTGGCTCACCGACTAGCTAGACGATTAGCAAGTGTGAGGAAAGATGGTACATTAGATTACTTAAGACCAGATGGTAAAACACAAGTAACAATCGAATATGATGAGAACGATGAACCAAAGCGAGTCGATACAATTGTTATTTCAACACAACATCATGAAGATATCACTTTAGAGCAATTACAAGCAGATATCCATGAGCATGTGATTGCGCCAATTGTTCCGAGTTTCTTGTTAAATGAAGAGACAAAGTATTTTATTAATCCATCAGGCCGATTTGTTATTGGTGGACCGCAAGGTGATGCTGGTTTAACAGGACGAAAAATTATCGTTGATACGTATGGTGGATTTGCTCGACACGGTGGCGGAGCATTTAGTGGAAAGGACGCAACGAAAGTCGATCGTTCAGGCGCATATGCAGCACGTTATGTAGCTAAGAATATTGTAGCAGCACAATTGGCAAAGAGTTGTGAAGTTCAATTAGCTTATGCTATTGGCGTTGCAGAACCTGTATCGATTGCTATCAATACATTTGGAACAGGTCTTGTTTCAGAAGAAAAATTAATTGAAGTGGTTCGTCAAACATTCGATTTAACCCCGTTAGGTATTATTGATATGTTGCAATTAAATAAACCAATCTATAAGCAAGTAGCTGCTTATGGTCATTTTGGTCGTCATGACTTAGACTTGCCTTGGGAAAGAACAGATAAAGCAGAAGTGATTCGAGAAGCTCTCATGATTGGTATATAAAAAGAAACGGATGAGTATGTCAATACTCATCCGTTTTTTAAATTTTGATGGTCAAATCGTAGACTAGGAATTGAATTATAATATTTGCCTTTATCTACATAAGATTGAGTGATACGCTTTAACTCTGCAACTTCCTCTTCGGTCAATTCACGCACAACACGTGCGGGACGGCCATAAGCTAATGTATAGGCAGGTATTTTTGTGTTTTGTGATACTAAGCTACCCGCACCAATTAAGGCAAATTCACCAACTTCTGATCCGTCTAGTAAGACAGAGTCCATGCCAATTAAAGCATTGTCATGTACAGTACACCCGTGTAAAGTTGCTTGATGACCAATTGTCACATTATCATGCAAGATGACAGGGTATTTTGGACTTTGATGGATAAGTGATAAATCTTGTACGTTGACACGTTTTCCAATAAATGTTGAATTGACATCCCCACGAATCACAGCTTTAAAATAAATACTTGCCTCTTCTTCGATTGTAACATCACCAATAATAGTGGCATCGTGGGCAATATAGGCAGATGGATCAATAATTGGATGTTTATCTTTATAATGGTGAATCATAACTATTCCCTCACTTTAATATATTATCGTTTTTGAATGGCAATGATAAAAGGTGGATGATTAACTTGATTGATGAATTGATATTGTAAAACAGAAAAATCGGCTTGGTCTAATTGGGTAACATATTGTAACAATTCATCCTTTTCTAATTTACCCGCCGTATGACCATGATAAACGACTAAAATAATTAAACCATTCTTTTTTAATAAGTCGCTTATTTGTTTAACTGCTTCAATAGTACTGGTGGCCTTGGTGACAATTGTTTTATCGCTTCCAGGTAAATAACCTAAATTAAATATGGCTGCTGCAACTTGACCGACATCTTGTTCTTTTATGTATGTCTTAACACGGGCATGGCTATCTTGTATGTATTCAATATTTGTCAAACCTTCATTTTGGCTGCGTTTTTTACTGTTTTCAATTGCTTCTGTCTGGACATCGAAGGCATAGACTCTACCTTTATGAGCAACTTGTTTGCTTAAGTAAACAGTATCATGACCATTTCCACAAGTTGCATCGATTACGATATCGCCTTCACCAATATGTTCATCTAATAATTGATGGGCAAATGGAATAATTCCTTTTAACATGTCAAATCTCCTAAATATATAATGATAATTGTATTATACTAAAACATCACATTAAATGTACAAAAAGGTATATGTAAGACGTCTTTACCATGGCAACAACCTTGACAAAGACGGCGCTATTCTCTACAATTCGTATAGTTAGAAAATTTATAAAACGCATTCATATACATACTAAAAAAAGAGAAGTTGTAATTAGAGGAGGCCTTTGGCGTGAGTTACAATCATCAAGAGATTGAAAAGAAATGGCAAAAATATTGGTTAGAAAATAAAACATTTAAAACAGATGCATATACAACTAAAGAAAAGTTTTATGCTTTAGATATGTTCCCTTATCCGTCTGGATCAGGTCTACACGTAGGACATCCTGAAGGATATACGGCAACAGATATCGTTTCACGTATGAAACGTATGCAAGGATATGAAGTGATGCATCCAATGGGATGGGATGCTTTTGGTTTACCAGCAGAGCAATATGCATTAGATACAGGGAATAGCCCGGCGGAATTTACAGAAGAAAACATTGATGTATTTCGACGTCAAATACAAGATTTAGGATTTTCATATGACTGGGATCGTGAAATTAATACGACAGATCCCCACTATTATAAGTGGACACAGTGGATTTTTACGAAGTTGTATGAAAAAGGATTAGCTTATGTTGATGAGGTAGCTGTAAACTGGTGTCCTGCACTAGGAACTGTATTAGCGAATGAAGAAGTAATCGACGGTAAAAGTGAACGTGGTGGACATCCTGTCATTAAAAAGCCAATGCGCCAGTGGATTTTACGTATAACAGAATATGCTGACCGTCTATTAGAAGACTTAGACGACTTGGACTGGCCAGAAAGCTTAAAAGATATGCAACGCAATTGGATTGGCCGATCTGAAGGGGCGGAAGTAACTTTCCAAATCGATGGATATGATGAATCATTTAAAGTATTCACGACACGTCCTGATACTTTATTCGGCTCAACATACGCAGTACTCGCACCTGAGCATCCATTAGTTGAAAAAATAACAAGTGCAGATCAAAAAGAAGTTGTTGAAAAATATTTAAATGATGTTCAAACGAAATCAGATTTAGAAAGAACGGACTTAGCGAAAGATAAGACAGGCGTTTTCACAGGTGCCTATGCAATAAATCCTGCTAATAATGAAAAGCTTCCTATTTGGATAGCGGATTATGTTTTAATCTCATATGGAACAGGAGCGATTATGGCGGTACCGGCTCATGATGAGCGTGACTTTGAATTTGCGAGTAAATTTGATTTACCAATTGTTGAAGTAGTATCAGGTGGTAATTTACCAGAAGAACCTTATCTGGGCGATGGTCCACATATTAATTCGGACTTCTTAAATGGCTTGAAAGAAGAAGAAGCTATCACTAAAATGATTGACTGGCTAGAAGAAAACAATAAAGGGAAGGGCGAAGTAACTTACCGTCTCCGTGACTGGGTCTTTGCACGTCAACGTTACTGGGGAGAGCCTATACCTGTTATCCATTGGGAAGATGGAACATCAACGGTTGTTCCTGAAGATGAACTTCCATTAGAATTACCTGAACTGGAGTCAATTAAACCATCAGGAACTGGAGAGTCCCCATTAGCGAATGCTGAAGACTGGGTGAACGTAACTTGTCCTGAAACAGGTAAAAAAGGACGCCGAGAAACAAATACAATGCCACAATGGGCAGGAAGCTGTTGGTATTACTTACGTTATTTAGACCCACATAATGATAAGCAATTAGCTGATCCAAAGATTTTAGAAAAATGGTTGCCAGTTGATTTATATATTGGTGGAGCAGAGCATGCCGTGCTTCATTTGTTATATGCAAGATTTTGGCATAAATTTTTATATGATATCGGTGTTGTACACACAAAGGAACCTTTCCAAAAGTTATTTAACCAAGGGATGATATTAGGGTCGAATAATGAAAAAATGAGTAAATCTAAAGGAAATGTTGTTAATCCAGATGATATTGTCGTATCACATGGTGCAGATACATTGCGTTTATATGAAATGTTTATGGGACCTTTAGATGCTGATGTCGCATGGTCAACAACTGGTTTAGATGGAGCTAAACGATTTCTAGATCGTGTTTGGCGCCTAGTTGTAACTGAAGAAGGTGACCTATCTGATAAAGTGACTGAAGATCTTGAGGGTGACTTAGATAAGATATATCACCAAACTGTAAAGAAAGTAACAGAGGACTTTAAAAACTTACATTTCAATACTGCTATCTCACAGTTAATGGTCTTTGTGAATGAAGCATATAAAGTTAATAAGGTAACAAAACTTCAAATCGAAGGTTTCGTTAAGTTATTATATCCAATAGCGCCACACATCTGTGAAGAGCTATGGAGTAAGTTAGGACATGAAGATTCAATCACCTATGAAGAATGGCCAACATATGACGAGGCTAAACTTGTAGAAGATGAAGTAGAAGTAGTTGTACAAGTCATGGGTAAAGTAAGAGCGAAAATCAATGTATCAAAACAACTATCTAAAGAAGAATTAGAGGAGATCGCTTTAAGCAATGATAAAGTAACTACGTGGTTAGAAGGGAAAACAGTTAGAAAAGTAATTGTTGTTCCAGGTAAGCTAATTAATATAGTGGCTAATTAAAGTTATAGACATAAAGAGCTTTGCGCCTTGGTGTGCAAGGCTCTTTTTAATGTAAGTCTATTTTGTTGACGAATAATATAGGGCGTGTTAAGATTGTTCTTGCTGTTCGAAATACGATTCAAATATTGAGGTTGTTATGGGCGAGGCATAATCTTTGACAGCTTCATTAAAAGATAGTAGTATTGAACACGTTCCTTCCAAAAGGAAGTGAAAAAACATATTGACATGAAATGGTCCGTATGCTATAATAATAGTCCACTCGAAGTTCGGACTTGACTCCGTTATCTTCAAGTGTTATTATGGAGAAGTCGCCAAAACGGGCGACGGAGAAAAAGAATAGCTCTTTGAAAACTGAAGAATACAAGTATCATGTCTAAAAGAAGTCTTCTAATAAAGAAGCAAGCTTATAGACAATTGATGAAGAGTGAGAAGTACACATTGTGCTTTGAACTCGTCAAATCTTAAGCTAAGA
>DATGTP010000013.1:0-12310 GCA_035301825.1 Pseudogracilibacillus sp.
TTTGTGATTTATTAAAATCCGTGGCACAGTCGTGGCACACTTTATATCAATTTATATGTTTTTATTGTTTTTGATATTTCGTGAAATCCTTTCATATCAACGATATTGCACTATATTGTATTGGCGAAGTACTGAGTGGGAGTAATTAAAAAGAGCATTATGAGCAACTTGATATGATTTAGCTGGACTTAGCAGGGATCTTATTTGTCTAGACGCAAGTTTAGGCAGATGGTTCCCTGCTTTTTGTCTTACTAAAGTGGGTTTAACCAAATATAATAAAAGAGCTAAATCCTTCGTGATTTAGCTCTTTTTACATGATGATATGGCTGTCAGAGATAAAGTTGCTTATAATCATTAAAAAACATCAAACCAAATTTTTATAGCTGTAAATAAAATTAAGCTTGCTAAGATCCATTGTAAATGTTTTACATTCATTTTTTGGCCGACTTTTGCTCCAAGTGGTGCTGCGATTAAACTGGCAACGATCATAATAATAGCTGGTCCATATAAGATTTGGCCAGTTGTTATTTTTCCTATTGTCGTACCAATTGATGAGATAAAGGTTACGGCTAAGCTTGTTGCAATGGTTACTCTCGTTGGAATCTTTAAAATGACAAGCATGATAGGGACGAGAATAAAAGCGCCTGCTGCACCAACGACTCCAGATGCAATCCCTGTCACAAGAGCAAGGGAAGCGGCGAGTGCTCCGTTAAATTGTAAGTTCTCACCATTTGTAAAGGGGACTTCTTTTTTTGGTAAAAACATCATGATAACAGCGATGGTCGCTAAAATTGCATAGACAATATTGACTTGATTTTCAGCAAGAAATTGAGACCCATAGCTACCGATTAAACTCCCGATTAAAATAGCTGTCCCCATATAGGTGATAAGTCTTTTGTTTAAATAGCCCGTCTTTTTATAAGCGATGACCCCGCCGAGTGTTGCGAAAAAGACTTGAATGGCACTAATGCCAGACACTTCATGTGCTGTAAAGCTTGTTAAGCCAAAGAGTGCCGGGATATATAGAAGCATAGGATATTTGATAATTGATCCGCCAATTCCTATCATCCCAGAGATGTAGGAACCGGCAAATCCGATGAGAAAGATGACGATGATAAATGTGAAACTCATTTGTTCATGGCTACTTTGATTCCGTTATATCCTGAATCAACATTGACGATATTGTCAAAGCCTTTCGCTTTTAAGACACTCATTGCCATTGCAGAACGTACACCTGATTGACAATGTACATAAATTGGACTGTCATCATCTTTAAACGGAAGGTCTATGTCCATTAAGTGTCCATAATGGATATGTTTGGCTTTCTCTAGATTCCCTGCCTTGTATTCTGAAGTAGAGCGTACATCTAAAATGTTCTCCTTATTTTCGTATTCTTCTACAAATCTGCTAGCAGAAATACGATCATAATGATCATTAAAATAGCGTGATGCCTTATCTTCTGGAACGATTAATTGTAAATGATCGTAGCCAATAGAAGCTAAATCCTTTTGTAAAGCTGCAGAAATAGCCGGATCTGCAATAACTGTCATCGGCTCGTCATAGTTAATAAACCAACCGACAAATTGTACGAATTGACTATTGTATGGCACATTAATTGAACCTTTCATAAATGCTTTACTAAAAGCTTCTTTAGAACGTAAGTCAAAAACTTGTCCGATTAAACTTTCTGGTGTATTAACCGGAATATCTTTTACTTCAAAGAAAGGAAGACCTGTTTTATTTACTTTTTTCATTTGTGCAAAGTATCGTGGCGGTTCAGGTTGTTCACTCGTTAATTCTTTTACAAAAGCGTCACGATCTTTTATCTTAAATGCCCAGTTATTATGTCTCTCATAACCAAGTGTTGATAAAGGGACAGCACCTAATGATTTTCCACATGCACTTCCGGCACCATGGCCTGGCCATATTTGTAAGAAGTCTTCATATTGATTAAGACTTTGAATTGAATCGAACATGGCATTTGCTCCATCTTCCGTTGTCCCTTCCATTTTTGCAGCTTCTTCTAAGAGGTCAGGTCGTCCGATATCACCGACAAATAAAAAGTCTCCGGTGAAAATACCCATTGGCTCTTTACTGCCACCACCATGGTCTGTTAAGACAAATGAGATACTCTCAGGTGTATGTCCAGGTGTATGCAGAACCTTAAGTTCTACATGCCCTACATGGATGGCATCTCCAGACTTTAAATATACCGTATCATCTGGCATGTTTTCGTATTTCCAGTTTTCATCCCCTTCATCTGAAACATATAATCTTGCTCCAAACTTACGCTTAGCATCACGTAATCCAGAAGCGAAGTCTGCGTGAATATGTGTTTCAGTCGCCTGTGTAATAGTAAATCCTTCGGCATTGGCAACTGTCTCATATTCATCTAAAACACGCATTGGATCGATAATAAGTGCCTCATTCGTTTGTTGACATGCTACCATATAAGATGTTTGTGCTAATTTTTCATCATAAAATTGTTTAAAGAACATAAAAAATCACTCCTCATATATTTTGTCTTTCAAATTAAATAAATAGATTTAAATTGCTATCAGCTGCATCACCAAGGTATGCACCAACGCCACCGATGTCAACGCTCGGTAATAATTCTGCTTCTTCAATAGCCATGACATCCATACTCATGGAGCAAGCGACCATTTTAACACCGAGTTCTTCTGCTTTACGAATCATTTCTGCTAGCGGATCGACTTGTTTTCTCTTCATAACATGTTGAATCATTTTCGAACCGAGACCAAACATATTCATTTTTGAAATGGGAAGTTGTTGAATCGATTTTGGCATCATTTTACTAAAGAGTTTGTCCAGCCCTCGTTTTCTAACCTTAGCAGCTTGAGGGTCTTTTATAATGTTAAGTCCCCAAAAGGTGAAGAACATGGTCACTTCTTTCCCCATGGCACGAGCACCTGTTGCAATAATAAAAGAAGCGAGCGCTTTGTCTAGATCACCGCTAAAGACGATCATGGTTGCTCCATTTTTCGTTTCAGTTAATGGGGCAGCTTCGACTTGATTGTCTTTTTGAATAATAATATTCGCTTGATCTCCTTGAATGTCATTTTGAACGACGATGTGTCCTGTTTGTTTTGCCCATGCCTCTATATCGGCACAGAATCCAAAGTCTGTCACCGTAATTTCTAATTGCTGGCCAACTTCTATCTGTTCAATCGTCTCTGTCACGAGCAATAAGGGACCAGGACATTGTAATCCACTTGCTTGTAATTGAAGCCGGTTTGTTTGAATCTTAACAGGTAACCCTTCTTTGATTAAGTTTCCTCTATATGCAGCGAAACCACCCTCTAAGTTACACGCTTGATAGCCATTATCTTTTAATATTTCTACGGCTTGTGAACTCCGCATGCCACTTTGACAATATACATAAATTTTTTGGTCTTTTGGTAATTCATCTAATCGTTGGGCCAATTGTTGCAATGGAATGAAGGGACTTTCCCCAATATGGCCTCGTTCATATTCGAAAGCTTCACGTACATCTAATATGAAGGCACCTTTTTCCTTTAAATGATCTATTTCGTTAATGTGTATCTTTGTCACTAATCTTATACTCCTTTCTAATACCTATAGGGGTATAATAACATGTTAGTGAACATAAAGTAAAATACCCTGCCTGGTATATGAGGGAATTATAATCAAAAGAAATAATTTAGAAAAAGGCTGCAAAATAAGTTTATTTGAAATGGCAGTTTGAGATACGAGGGTAAGAAAAATAATTGTTCAATAAACTTGTGAGTAACTTTTATGTCATAAATAAAAGAGCTAGCCTTGACCAGGCTAGCTCTAATGACAGCTTATATTTCTTTCGCATGTTCAGCACTTCCATCTTTTGAATAGACGAGAAGGCGTGGTGATGGAATCTCGATGCCTTGTTCGAATAAATGTTCTTTCACTTCTTTTCGAATAATACGGGCACCTTGCCATTGCATAACGGGTAATGTTTCAGCACGAATTCTTAAAACATAATTTGATAGTTCAAGGGCTTGCACGCCATTTATTTCTGGGTCATTGACGAAAATATCGTATTTTGCTGGTAGTTGAACTAAGACATCATTGACCATCTTCTCAGCATGAACAATATCTGTCTCATAAGGAAGATTAACTTCAACCATGGCAAATCCATTAACGGTCGAGTAGTTCGTGACAATTTCAATGTTTCCATTTGGAATAACGTAACGCTGACCGAAGTAACTTCTTAATTTTGTCGTCCTTAGTCCGATCACTTCTACATCGCCTTCAATATTTCCAATTTCAATATAATCACCAACTGAAAATTGGTCTTCAAAAATGATGAAAAAGCCTGAAATAATATCTTTGACTAACTTTTGTGCACCGAATCCGATTGCTAAACCTGCAACTCCAGCTCCTGCAAGCATCGTTCTAATCGGTACGTTAAAGATGTCTAAAATCATTAAAATAACAATCGTTAAAATAACGTAGGAAAGCATATTGTTTAAAAGGTTTTTAAGTGTTTGTTCTCTTCGATTTGTTGTGATACGAATTTTTGAATGGTGTTTTTCTTTAAAAATGGTATTAATAATTCGTGTACCAATTGATTTAATGATAAAGGCCAAAATGATAATGATCACTATTCTAAAAGCCTTGTCTCCAAGCCAAAGCCACAATTGGGATCCAATGGCACTTTCTTGGAAAGTTTCCAATATATTTTTACTCATTTACATCCCTCTTTTCATATCTTGTTTTGATCTCCTAAAAATAAGTTGCTTATTCATTGTATGTCTCAAGCTTGAATCCTTCAAGAAAGTTGAATTTCATATAAAGTCTTGTTGTTAGATCGTGAAGCCATGACTTTGTTAAAAGCTTGAGCTAAGCTTATAATTTAATTAGGCTTTATAAAGAGCAGAAAAAAGTAGGTGATTTGTTGTTACGTTCATATATATGGTTAACGATTTGTGTCATTGTGTGGGGAAGTAATTTTGTTTTTGGAAAAATACTCGTTCAATATTTTTCGCCATCGATATTAACTAGTTTACGGCTTTTATTTATCCTTTTATTCTTACTTGTTTTACGACGCGTTTATTACATGCAAAAACAGACTATCTTAAAGAAAGACATCATTATGATTGTTCTAATGGGCGTGATCGGTGTTTTTGTCAATCAATGGTCCTTTTTTGTTGACTTAGAAACAGCAGATCCAACGACGGCGGCCTTGATTTTAGCTTTAACACCAATCGTGGCCGCTCTTTTAGCCTTTATTTTTTTAGGAGAAAAAATAACCTTAAGAATGATCTTTGGTTCTCTCATTGCCATTGTAGGTATTTTCTATGTTGTGACAAAAGGAAGTTTAAAGACAGTAGAAGTGGATCAAGGCTTAGCTTGGATTGTACTAACGATGGTTAATTTGCCATGATGATTATAATGGCACGCTATCTCGTTCAGCGAGTGGATCCTTTCTCAATCACTTTTTATTCCAATCTCGTTGGCTTGATTGTATCTTTACCATTTGCTTACTTTTATGATGACAAGATAGTTGTAAGTGCTAACCTATCACCATGGTTATTACTCATTGGGACAGCCATTATCGTTCATGGATTAGCTAATTTATTGTGGAATCAACATATTCAGCATGTACACGCTTCAAAAGCGTCGATTTTATCTAACTTAGAACCTTTTGTCGCAATGGTCGTTGGTTTTATTTTACTAGCAAAACCAATTATGATGATTGAATTCTTAGGTGGTATCTTAATCGTTACAGGTGTTATCTTATCAACTTACGAAAGAAGGAAGAGGATTTCATCGTAAGGCGATGATTAACTCATAAAAAATTCCTTAACTAATTGTTAAGGAATTTTTTACGGTTAAGCCTTAAAGGTTTGTTCTATTTGACCACGTCCATTATGAAGAGCTACCTTTGCATAGGCACCGTTTATGAATGTTATTTGTGGCGGGACATGGCCACAATCAATATCGTATATAATCGGAATTTGTAATGTTTCGGCCATTTCTTGATACAGCTCTTCAATTGTATACCCATTGACTGGTGTATTTGCCGGACTCCGTCCAAACATCAACCCGGAACAATTGTTAAACCAACCAGCATACTTCATTTGAATGAGCGAACGTTTTAAATCAATCGTTGATAATTCACAGTTTTCTAAATACCAAATAACTGGATCATTGGGAATGAATTGCTTTTCAAAATGATCGACGTCGCCATAAGGTGTGCCGATTAAATGTCTAATCGTATCAATACAACCACCAAGAAGACGCCCCTCAATGCTGACATCTTGCTCTGGAATAGCTTGCCATCTTGTCGCTTCAGTGAGATGGAAAATATGTGGTGTTGGGTTAGCAAAATCCCATTCTTTTTGGAATTTTTCTGATGAATATTGTAAAACCGAATCGCCTGCTTTAGTAGACAAAACATCTTGCCACCTAGCAGTTGTTTCATCAGAATAATCGCCTCTAATATCAATTAAATTCGTTCCGTGTGCTGTAGCAATTCCCGTTTTTAAAGTGATAGATAGTAATAATGAGCTCGTATCAGAATAGCCTAAAATCCACTTCTTATTGATTTTGTTAAAATCAATATAGGCTAACATTTCAATCAGGAGCTCACCACCCCAAGGTGGAAAGATAAGTTGAATATCTTCTTGGTCCATCATATTGTGAAATTCCTCTGCTCGTACTTTTGCGGGTGCAGATCTAACCTTGTCTTGTGTCCACGGCGTTTGGCCACAAATTGTCTTGTAACCTTTCCTTTCAAGACTACCAAGTGCTTGGTCTAATAAATCATGTAATTCGTCTGGAACACCTGATGAAGGGGCAGTGATACCGACACTTGCCTTCTTGTCTAAATGCGGATATCGAATCATATACAAACCTCCTAACTTTTATTTAATATAACACAAAGAGGAAAAGGAAGAAAAAATAAGCTAAACGTCAACGTGTTTAGCTCGTTTGTTCTCATTTTATTGAAATTACTTGTCCATCTGTCATGTTTTTTAATTGTTCAGGGCTTAGTTTGAAGACGGCTTTTGGATGGCCTGCTGCCGCCCATATGTCTTCAAATTGAAATAAGTCTTCATCAATAAAAGTATCTATCCTATGATGGTGACCGAGAGGGGGAACCCCGCCAATGACATAACCTGTATGGTCTCTTACAAAGCTAGCATCTGCCTTACCGAGTTGATCATTAATATATTTTTCAATTTCTTTTTCATTAATCCGATTGATACCACTTGCAATGACTAAGACGGGTTTCTCTGTCTTTTTCAATTTAAAAACAATTGACTTGGCGATTTGTGCGATGTCACAAGAAATAGCTTCAGCAGCTTCTTTTGCTGTCCGTGTACTTTCTGGCAGTTCTTTTACTTTATTATCATAACCGAGTTCATGTAGTGTATCCTGTACTTTTCTTGCTGCTTTCGATAACTTTTCCATTAAAATAGACCTCCTATGTAATAAAACAACGATTTAATTAAATTGATGCCACAAATAAAAGGTGGCATAAGCTTCCCAACCTTGCCAATGAAAGGCAAGCTTTTTAATCTCAGCCTTGCTTGGCTTCTCAGTCAAGGCTAAACGCTTTTTGATAGCATTATGTAGGCCAACATCGTCAATTGGGAAAGCTGATGTAAAGCCAAGACAACGCATGAGCAAGTAATTCACCGTCCAAGGACCAATACCACGAATCTTTACTAAGTACTTTTCAATTTTAGCCGGATCTCCTAATTGTAAGAGCTTATCTTTAGACAGTTCACCACTTGTCATCAACTGAGCGATGCCAATCATATATTCACTTTTTGTCTTGTCATTTTAATCTCTGATAATTCTTCAACAGATAAGCTGGCAATCTTTTCATAATGGGGGAAAAACCAATATGTTTTCCCTTGATAAACTAAGCTCTCACCATACTTTTCGACAAATTGTCGCTTTAATTGATAGGCAAATCGTAAATTGATTTGTTGACCAAAAACACCCCAACATAAAGCTTCAAATAAATCTGGGATTTGAACTATTCTTAAGCCATCATACTCTTCTACAAGATCCTTTAATAAAGGGTCTTGTTTGGCCATCTTATAAAAGGGCTGCAAATCTGTATTTAAATCAAAAAGATTTTTAATATAAGTGATGAGCAACTCCTGATCGTCTTTGGACTCAGGCATACTACCGGCTAAAATAGTGAGCCGTAAGGCCGTATCGTGAGGCGCACTTATTTTAACTAAACTACGCATAGACCCAACTTCAATTGGCTTAATTAAGCTACGTTCTATAACTTCATGCATACACTCATCTTCATTTCGATTTAAAAAAACTAAATTCCTGTCAAAGTCGAAAATATCTGGGACAGGAATATCAATTGAATCTGTCATGGCTACCATTCCTCCTCAAAAGAAAAAAGCGGTCAATCACTTATCAACATTTATACCTTTTTAAGAAGAAATTAAACAAAGAGAAAAAGAACTCAATTATTTAAGATTGAGCTCATCAGCGAGTTCTTTGTAATAAGTTTTTATATGCTTGATCAATCGACTTTCTAGTGGTCATATAAATGATGATGTTGGCAAGAAGTAATATGATAAAGCCTACCAGCCCTGTTAATCCATTTAATAATTCTGGATTACCTCCTGAAACAATCATAAGGCCAAGTGAAGCACTTCCATTAATAATGCCATGGAAAAAGGCAGCAGGGATAATGGAACGTGACTTAATAGTGATAAAAGACAGAAGAGGAGACATGAGCATACAAAAGACAGTCATCATGACAAGACCAAAATAAGGTGTACTCGGATAATTGTGTCCAGCGAATATCGTAAGTGGTGCATGCCATGGTCCCCAAATTAGACCAATGAGGAAGGAGGCCCTCCAAAAGCCTAATTGATGAAATTCACGTAAGAGAAAACCACGCCAACCTATTTCTTCTCCAAAAGCGAACAAGGCATTGATTGTTATGCCAGCAATGAGACTTTGACCAATTAATAACCAAAGCGGATGAAAAGGTAAGACTTGAAATAAATCCTTCATTGCTTGGGCAGATCTGTCATCAAGCATATTCAGATAGGCTGACATACTCAAGTCAAGTGTCACACTTGGGAATATGGGTGCGAAAAGAGCGGTTATCCCAACGAGAAGCAAGGGTAAGCAAATCGCCAGTAGCCACCACCAATTGAAAGGACCTGTTAAAAATAAAGGTCTTGCTATCTTTTCTTTATAAATCCCTTTACTTACAATTAAAACGGCAATAAAAGGCATGAACATATATAAGAGCATGAAAGCTGTTAAAAGAAATACATGGCTACCTAAGCCAGTCATGAAAAAGAGAGCAGCACTTCCAAAACTTAAACCATAAAGCCACAATATAAAGTGAATAATTTTACCTTGATTCATTTAACGACTCACTCCAATCATTTTCGACCATCAGTATAACATAAGTATGAATGAAGGAATAAAGAGAATGATGGGACTTCTCTAAAAGAAAAAGGGTCTATCCAGTCACCTGATAGACCTTTCTTTATACAACTTGTTTTTTAACTTCGGGGACAACTTCAAAATCACCGTGCTTCTCTTTAATACATAAGAAAGCGATTGCTCCAATAATACTTGGGATAGCAAAGGCTGCAAATGCTTGCATAGGTGCAAAGTGAACGAGTAAAAATCCGACAATTAAGGGGGCGACAATAGAACCAATCCGACCAATGCCGACGGCCATACTGAGCCCGGTTGTACGAATTTCTCGCGGATAAAACTCAGAAATATAAGGATTAACTAAATTTTGTGTTCCACCTGTACAAGCACCACCGATTAAGATTAAGACATATAATAAGAAAATATTTGTCGTCATACTTAAAGAAACGAAACAAATAGCACCGATAGCAAACATCGATAATAAAACGCGGCGATGGCCAATTTTATCAACTAATAAACCACCACATAAGGAACCTGTAATCTGTCCTAAAGCGAGAACAAGATTAAAGGAAAGGCTAGAACTAATTCCAAAACCTGACTCCTGCATAATTTTCGGTAGCCATGTATTTAAGCCGTAAATCATTAATAAAGTACTCATGACAGCACACCAAAATAAAATCGTACTAAAGGCGCGTTTATCTTCAAACAATTTTTTCACTGGAAATCCTTTTGCCTTCTCTTTTACAGTATGATATTCAAAATCATCTGTTTCTTTGTAGTTTCCTTTTGGATTTACTTTGTTTAAAATGTCAGCAATCTTATCACCACGTCCACGAACGATATAATAAACTAATGATTCCGGAAACTTAATCATGAAAAGTGGTAAAGTGAATAAAGGTATAATCCCTAAATAGTATAAAAATCGCCAACCTAACGCTTCTAAAGCAAACATCCCAATTAAAGAAGCAATAATGGCTCCAATTGAATAACCGCAATACATCAGTCCAACGGTTAGGGCGCGGTTTTTCTTCGGTGAATATTCAGTCATAATTGAAATAACAGCAGGCATTAAACCACCCATCCCGAGAGCTGCGATAAAACGCATCACCGTAAATGTCGTAGCATTTGAAGACAGGCCGGCTAATAGAGAAAAGATACTAAATAAAGCCATACAAATTGCCATAATATTTTTACGTCCAATGACGTCGGAAAAAGAACCGAGTACAAAAGAACCGAGCATCATTCCGACGAGAGAATAACTTCCGATAGATCCAGCTGCTACGGGGTCTAAATTAAATTCGACCATCATATCTGGCAGACCAATTCCAAATAGGGCAATATCAAAGCCATCAAAGGCGATCGCATAGAAACACCATAAAAATACTAATAAATGAAACTTATTAAATTTACTTTCTGCAATTACTTGAGATGTTTGTACAACTTTCATGTCTTTCTCCTTCAATTTTTAAATTTTAAAGCGGGCAGCTATCAGTCACTGCCCGCCATTTGTTTAGCATGTTATTTCCAGACGTCATTTGCAATGGAAACAACGTGACGTAATTTCTCCCATTGTTCTTCTTCAGTTAATAGATTTCCTTCTTCAGTTGAAGCAAAGCCACATTGTGGGCTAAGACTTAATTGATCTAAAGGAACATATTTTGTCGCTTCATCAATTCGTTGTTTTATTGACTCCGCATCTTCTAGTTGACCGTGTTTAGAAGTGATTAAACCAAGGACAATTTGTAAATCCGGTCGATTGACGAAACGCAATGGCTCAAAGCCACCTGAACGCTCATTATCATACTCTAGGAAGAAACCATCAATATTTAACTTCCCGAAGATTTGTTCAGCTACCGGCTCATATCCACCAGATGAAATCCAAGTTGAGCGGAAGTTTCCACGACATATGTGCATCGTAATTTTTAAGTCGTCAGGACGATCAGCTACCGCCTTGTTTAATGTATCTAAATAATGTTGAATGAGTTTTTCCGGGTCTTTTCCTTTAGCGATAAGTTCTTCACGTTGCTCTGTTGAACATAAATAAGCCCATGCGGTATCATCTAATTGTAAATAACGGCAACCTGCATCATAGAAGGCTTGAATTGCTTTTTTATAAGTAGCAGCTAAGTCATCAAAAAATACCGACTCATCTGGATAAACATCTGGATCAACCTCGCCACGGAAGTGGAGCATACTCGGACTTGGAATCGTATATTTAGCAATGTGGTCATCACCGACATGCTTTTTCAAAAACTTGAAATGTTCAATAAATGAATGCTGATCAAAGTCCAATTTACCTGTTACTTTAATAGCGCGTGATTTTGTTTGAGTTTCTTGGAATTGGATACCACTTCCAGACCAGTAACCTTCTACACCTTTTAGTTCTTCTAAAAAGTCAAAGTGCCACCAAGCACGGCGGAATTCTCCATCTGTAATGACCTTTATTCCAGTTTCCTTTTGTTTTTCAATAATCCGGATGATTTCACGGTTTTCAATTTCGCGAAGTTCTTCGGCAGATAGCTTCCCTTCATCTCTATCAATTCGTGCCTGCTTAATAGCATCTGTCCGTAAAAGACTTCCGACTTGATCTGCGTGAAAAATAGTTTGTTTACTCATGTGTAAAAACTCCCTTTGTTCTTATATTCAATAATTTAAGTAAATCTTTAAGAGTGCTCATATTGAAATAATAAAAAAATCCTCTTCTTTATGGAAAGAAGAGGATGAATTCATAAACGTCACTCTTCTCATCTTCTAGCCTATAAAAGACTACTGGAATTAGCACAGTACTCATAAAAGTCTGTTGCTGAGATATCTAAGGGCCAGTCCCTCCATCTCTCTCGATAAGAATCGATGTATATTTACTTAAGATTAGTAATAACTTTACATTCCGAGCATGTAATTGTCAAGG
>DATGTP010000014.1:0-6891 GCA_035301825.1 Pseudogracilibacillus sp.
TAAAAGATCGTATACCAAATAAATAGAATACTGATGAGCATTAAAATGCTGGCAATAAAGAGTAGACTATTATGTAATGGAAAATGCCCAAGGTTAAACCATTCGAACAAGGTTGAACTAAATAAGATGAGTTCATTTAAACAAAAGCCGATCATAAAGGTGTATAAGCCAAATTGAAAGAGCTGCTTATGAACCGGGACAAGTTTAAGTTGAATGAAACAGGCAAAGAGTGCAAAACTAATGAAACCGAGCAAGGTTAAATGTAAATAAGCAACAACGACATGTCGTGTATCATAAACAAGATCAGCAAGTTGTGGAATGATTAAGCCAAGCTCCATCATAGCCTTCACGAGTAAAATAGAGACAGTAAATAAAGTGACATAGAGAAAGCTTGATTCAAAAGCATGCAGCGCCTCTTTTCGGATTTGCCATAAGACGTAGATGAAGAGACTAACGCCAATAAATTGACCGCCAGCACCTAAAACAGCAAAAAGGTAACCAATTTGACCAAGCTCATACCATAAGATAGATAGGAGGAAGCCTGGGAATAAAGCAACTGTATAGATGAGAAAACTTCCTTTTAAAAGTGACTTGTTCAGCCGGATACTAGCAGCATCAAAGAAATAAATGAAAAATCCGACTAAGAGATAATAAAGCCATCCATTATATTGAAAATGCAAATAAAAATAAATAGCCATTTCAAATAAAGGTGAATCTTTTAATCCTGTAGATGCAATCGCTCCGAGACCAAAAGGACCGAAAGACGAAATAAACAACATGATGGCGCCTGTTTTAATGAACAATCGACTGATCTCACTAAAGGCAGGGTGCAATTTAATCGTCGTAAAAATAAATAGAATCGCCCAATATTCCGTTACAATATGGAGGGTAGACAAAATAATCGAATAAAGTGCATAACCTTCATATAAAAAGGCAAGTAACATAAAAAGCGTCACAATCGTCGATAGGGTAAGTAAGGATTTAGCTTGTTTTTTACTTGGCAAGTAGCGCCAAATTATTGCCATATAGATGATTAATACAGCAAAAAACATCCAACCGAGAATAGCGATGTGGGAATGGCCATGTAAAATATGGTCATAAGGAAGGGATGGTATGTTTGGCATCAGTGAAATCGACCGCATCCAAACACCGGTTAAAGCCGTTAAAAATAAGAAGAAAATAGGAATATGTATGAGTTTTTTTGACATGACAATCACCTCGTCTGCTTGGTATTACTTGTATTGTAAGCCGAAAATGATGTCCAACCATGCTCATTTCATAATTGTCTGAAAAAAGTAACAATCTTTTGACAATTTAAAGAACAAAAAAACGCTCGAGCCTCATTGCTAAGCTCGAACGCTGCTTGGTCTTAATAACCGTGATTTTCAAATACTGCCATAATCGGGTCGAGTAGATCATCCCACTCAACATCGAAAAACTTCGATACCGTAATGAAGTTTTGATAACCGAAAACGTTATCGACTCCTTCAATCTTCATTAAATCATTTAAAATCTCATGCTCACTTACATCACCAGGTAAAACAGAAATACTATCTGTACCTTCAAAAATTAATTTATCTGTTGTAAACTTGACCGCATTTGGGTTTGGTGTTCCTTCTGGACGAACTGCCATCTGTAATCCCTCCTCTAATTTCTGTAATCAATGTACCATATTTTGTGAGAAAACGCTATTTATCTATAAGGAAAAAGATAAACAAGCATTTATGAAAGAGAACTTCTTGTAAGAGTGGTAGTTGTGATTCAGATTTGAAGATGGTAAAGTTAAAAATACAAGGAATCACATTGTTCATCACGATGAGGAAGAAAGGACATCATCCATTGAAAAAAACGAAAATTGCATTTTTTGATATTGACGGCACAATTTTAAAGCCAGATCATACATACGATCCATCCGTCATTGACGCATTTACAGCATTAAAAGAAGCAGGGGTTCATTTAGCCCTTGCAACAGGCAGACCAATCCACGAAATAGAAGACTTAATTGAGGAGCTCGAGATAGATACAGTCATTGGTTATAATGGGACCCTTGCCCTTCACCAAGGCGAGGTTATTTTCAAGCGTCCTTTTTCTAAAGAACTCGTAGCCGAACTCATTGATCATTATAAGGCGCTTGATTGTGAATTTGCCATGTATACTCACGGAACGAGCGTCTTTTCACATTTAAAAGATGCTGCCGTCCAACAATTTATTGATACATTCCAAATGAAATTGAATGATGAATGGTATGAAGGTAAAGAAATGGACGTCTTTGGAGCAACATATATTAAAGCGCCACAAAATTTAGCCGACCAAATTCAACATGAAGCTATCCGGATTGCTCCAGTTAATGTCCAAGGCTTAAATGATTGTTATGACATCATTTTGCATAAAGAAAATAAAGGCATCGCCGTAAGAGAAGTGTGCCGTCATTTTGGCTATGATGTCAAAGAAGCGATCGCCTTTGGAGACGGCTTAAACGATGCTGAAATGTTAGAAACAGTCGGAAGAGGTGTAGCGATGGGGAATGCGACAGAAGCACTCTTACCATATGCTGACATCCAAACGACCCGTGTCGATGAAGACGGCATCTACCAAGGCTTAAAACAACTAAACTTAATCTAAGCAAGTTAGAAATAGGAGAGAAAGCTATGTCAGAACAAGTGAACCACTTATTAAATGAAGGAAGCAAGCATATGGCTAAGCAAGCATTTGAAGCGGCCATAAAAGTTTATGAAGAAGCGATTTCAATCGATCCCCATCATATGATGACCTATAGACAGCTCGGTCAAGCAGCCTACTTAGCAGGCAAGCACGACCAAGCTATTCGAAGCTATTTAGCTGCCATGCACTTAGAATTAGCAAAAATTGAAGAGCAAATTGACACAAATCAATTACCAGACGAATTAATGGTGATGAAAAGTAGCATCTTTACAACCGAGCAACTAGACAAATTACCCGCTCGATCAGCCTTTCTCATCTTTATCGACCCAAATATTCCACGCCACTTCGCCCATGCCTTTATCGATTTAAATCCGAACTTCCTCCAATCATTGAGGAAGGATATTCCGAAAATTGAATCACATATTAAAGCATATGAAGCACAATTAATCGATGGCAACACATACTTAGACACCCTAAGCGAACACGACCTTACAGCCCAAGAGCACATGCAATTGGAAGAAAGCGTCTATGTCAGTATGGGACAAGACCTCCTCCTCAATTACATACGCTGGGAATATATCGGATCATCCGACGTTCAAGCCTTATATTTTCAATAAATGTACATTAAAAAAGCCGCTCATCCGAGCGGCTTCTTCTTATATCGTTTCCGGCTGAATTTTTAAGTTGAAATGCTCAGCCAACATTTTCCCAATCCCATCGCTCTCGTTACAATCGGTAACGACTTTGGCAACCGATTTAGCATCATCGACCGCATTTCCCATGGCAACCCCGATACCGGCATAATCAAGCATCTCTAAATCATTTCCTTCGTCACCAAAGGCAATAATATGTTTACGCTTAATATCATATTCATCAGCTACTTCTTTTAAAGCTGTCGCCTTGTTTAACCCACGCTGCATCACTTCAACAACATGTAGGGGAGGGCCCCATGTACGATGTTCCACAATATCAGCATGTGGACTATGACTAATATAATCCATAATCGCTGGTACTTGAACTTCATCTGGATAAATAATTAATATGGATGGATCAGCTTGAAGCAATTGTTTTAACTGACCAATTTTAAAGGAATCATCGCCTTCTTTTCCAGCGAAGAAATCATAAATTCGTTGATCGAATCGTTCTAAATAAACATCATCATAAACCGTTGCTAATATGTTGTTTGGTTCAACCTCATCACACATATGAATAATATCTTGAGCTGTTTGATGTTTGATGGGGGCGTAACGTGTTCGCCACTTTTTATTTGTCGGATGATGGACATGTGCCCCATTCGAATTAATGAGAGGCGTCTCTAAGCCCAGCTCCTTATAATATTTTATACTAATTCGGTTTGACCGTCCTGTCGCAATGACGACGACATGGCCATCCTCCTTTAATTGAAGTAAAACGTCTTTCGTATAAGGCGAAATCGTTTGATCACTTCTCAGTAATGTACCATCTAAATCAAGTGCGATTAAATGTTTATCTTTCGTCACTTTTATCACCTCGTTATAGGACAGTGTAACAAAAATCATTATCTTTAGCTAGAGGCTGTTAGATTTGTTACAATAATAATAGATTTTAAAAGCTAATACTTAAGGAGCCATTCATATGATTACGATCAAAGAAACAAAGATAGAAGAAACGCCCGTTTTATTCGTCGAAGACGCTCACAAACAAGATCACGCTTTACCAACTGTTATTTACTATCACGGTTTTTACGGACAAAAACAGGACAGTTTAACGATTGCCTATAATATAGCAAAATCGGGTATTCGCATCATTTTACCTGATGCTTATATGCACGGAGCAAGACGGGGTGATCTAAGCCGACAGCAAATCGATCTGTCATTTTGGCAAATTGTCATGCAAAATGTAAAAGAAATTAAAGCTATTTATGATTATTTACTAAAGCATAAGCTCATCATAAAAGGCGAGACGAAGATTGGTCTCGGCGGAACGAGTATGGGTGGGATTACGACAAGTGCAGCTTTAACGACTTATGACTGGCTTGATGCCGGTGCCGTTGTCATGGGCTCACCTAATTTAGCAGACTTTGCTCATTTATTAATTGATAACTTTAACAAGGCGGCTAAAGAACCGATTCCAGAGGCATTAGTTCAGGAGACTTTAAACAGTATCCAAGCGATTGATTTAGCTCAACATCCAGAAAAATTACAGGATCGTCCACTTCTATTCTGGCACGGCACAAATGATCAGGTCGTTCCGACTTATTTATCTGAAACATTTTATGAAAAACACCAGACCGATTACATGCGATATGTGAAGGAAGCAGGACGTGCGCACAATGTGAGTAGGCTAGCTGTCCAAGAAACAAGTGATTGGTTTAAAAAACATTTACTTCCTTGAGTATAAGTGTTTTCAAATGATGGAAAATATGGTTAAATAAAAGTGAAAGCTATTGAGAAGGAGGTACAAAAGATGAGTGATCCAGTTAAAGAACACTTGCTTGGGGCATTAGAAAACGTAATTGACCCTGAACTTGGAATTGATATTGTAAACTTAGGTTTAATATATGATGTAGAATTAGATGAGGAAGGCTTATGTACGGTCACAATGACATTAACATCGATGGGCTGTCCACTAGCAGGCCATATCGAATCAGACATTCGTGGTGCATTAGCAGACCTACCAAACATAAAAGATATTGATGTGAACATCGTTTGGGACCCACCTTGGGGCAAAGACAAAATGTCACGTTATGCGAAAATTGCACTTGGTATTCCAGACTAATAAAAGCTAAAGCGAAAGCTCGGACAATGGTCCGAGCTTTTTTTATTGAAACATTTTCTTTTCTAAAGCATGATAATGAATAATTAAGTGACCTGCCTGATCGACTGTCACAAGTTCTGCTTTTTTTAACTTCGTTAAGGTACGGCTCACCGTCTCACGACTAGACCCAATCATATTGGCTAGTTCACGATTTGTAAAAAGTCGATTCAACTTATACTTCCCGCTCACTTCAACCCCATACTTATCTGCCAAACGTAAAAGCAACATAATAATTTGGTCTGTCACATTATATAACATCTTTTGTTCCAAGCGATTTTGTAAATCAACAATAATATCACCAAGAACACGGAACATCTTAATACATATTTCCGGATATTGGATGAGAAAACTCTCGAAAGACTGGATTGGAATCCGAATTAAGGTCGTCTCATCTTCAGCCACTTCAGCATGGGCCGGATAATGCCCCTTACGAAAGAGCCCTTGATGGGGGAACATATCATTTTTGTGCAAGACATTAACAATTTGTTCATTCCCATGATAATCCGTCCGATAGACCTTGATCGCGCCAGACTTAATAAAGTATACATCTGTAATCGGCTCATCCTGCATAAAGACAATTTCACCTTGTGACCAGACCTTCATCGACGAAAAATCGATAATCGGCTTCATTTCATCATCGGTTAAATCTTTAAAAACAGGAAACTGCTTTAAAAAAACAACTGTTTCACTATGTGCCATTGTAAACCCACCTTCATCCTATTCTTATCCATCATAGCATAGCCACATGGCAGAAAAAAAGCGTTGAACGAATGAATCGTTCAACGCTAACACGCTCTGTGATCATTAAAGCATGATTCATAGTCCATGCGCCTCGTTAGGAATGATCTGATTGCTTTTCGTCTGAACCGAGAGCAAGATCAATTAAAACAACAGCTAGAAAAATAACAGCTGTAAAAATAGCTAATAAAGTCGTGTTAAATGGTTCGTTTGCCATACTTGCTAAAATATAAGAAACAGCTGCTCCAATTAAAAATGCCCATAATAATGAGAATACGTATTTCATTGTTTACACCTCGTTCAAAATTTTCGCTTCAATGTCTACTAGAAGTATTGTACCAAAAGATCAGGATAAAGCAAAGCTATTTATCAGTGACAAATTAATGAACCTTGAAATGACTAAATCTTGCATGAAAAGATAAAATAAATTAAAATTAATACCAAGTCTTAATATTTGATAATAATAAAAGAGGTGTACAGAGTGGGAGTAGGAATTATTGGAACGGGTCATTACGTACCAGATAATGTTGTGACAAACAAAGATCTTGAGAAGATTGTTGATACGACAGATGAATGGATTCGTACACGTACAGGGATTGAAGAAAGAAGAATTGCACCAGATGAGATCGATTCATCACATATGGCATATGAAGCTGCCAAACGTGCCTTAGACGATGCCGAGCTAAAAGCAGAAGA
>DATGTP010000015.1:0-19940 GCA_035301825.1 Pseudogracilibacillus sp.
ATTGCCCCCTTGTGCTGCAATAAATTGTTTAAAGATAGCTAAAGCTTCACCTGAGATTAATTTTTGTTGGAGTAAATAATAAGCTTCATCAAAGGAAGCGGCTTTCTCTGCTTGTAAGACCATATGAGCCCCTAATGTTAAAGTTAATTCTGTTAAATCGTCCGGACCAACCCCTTGCAAAGTTTCAATGGCTTCTTTCATCTCTAGCGCATTACCTACCGCTCTGCCTAAAGGTTCTTCCATACTTGAGATGATAGCACTTGTACCAACACCATTTTGCTGACCGATTGCTACCATTGTTTGAGCTAACTCAATTGCCTTTGCTTCTTCTTTCATAAATGCACCCTTACCACATTTAACATCGAGGACAATCTTATCTGCACCTGAAGCTATTTTTTTACTCATAATCGAACTGGCAATGAGTGGAATCGAATTAACAGTCGCTGTAACGTCACGCAAACTGTAAATCATCTTATCTGCTGGAGCTAATTGCTCTGATTGGCCGATGACAGCTAGATTATTTTCATTGACTAAGCGAATAAATTCATCATTATCAATCTCAATCGAAAAACCTTCAATTGATTCTAATTTATCTAAAGTACCACCGGTATGACCAAGTCCACGCCCACTCATTTTAGCGACTTTGACACCAAGTGATGCGACAAGAGGCGTTAAAGTTAAAGTCGTCGTATCACCGACACCACCTGTCGAATGCTTATCAACCTTAATCCCTTCAATCGAACTTAAGTCAATTTGATCACCAGACTGAACCATAGCATCTGTTAAGAGGCTACTCTCTTCTTTAGACATGTCGGAAAAATAAATCGCCATTAATAAAGCACTCATTTGGTAGTCAGGTATGTGTCCTTTCGTAAAACCAGCAATGACATGATCAATTTCTTCTTTTGATAATTCAAAGCCATCTCGTTTCTTTTCAATGATGTCATACATACGCATTACTTTATTCCTCCCGTCTCTTTAATTCATGTAAAAAGCTTTGACCATATTCAGGCATTTGCAAATTAAAGTTATCAGCAATCGTTGCAGCAATATCAGCAAATGTCTCTCGTTCAGGAATGGATCCGCAATAAGCAAGTTCTGGATTGTATACGAGTAAAGGAACAACTTCTCTCGTATGATCTGTTCCTCTATGTGTCGGATCATTCCCATGGTCAGCCGTTAAAAGAAGTAAATCATCTGCTTGAACAAGTGGCAAAATATCTTTTAGCTGGCCATCAAAACGCTCCAAAGCTCGCCCGTATCCTTCCGGGTCGCGCCGATGACCATAGTCTGCATCAAAATCAACTAAATTTAAAAAGCATAAACCAGTAAAGCCTTGTTCAAACGTTTGTTTAAGTTTTGCCATCCCATCATCGTTGTTTACCGTTCGAATGGATAAGGTGATCCCTTCACCATCAAATATATCCGCAATCTTTCCTAATGAAATGACATCTAAGTGATGGTCTTTCATCGTGTTTAAGATCGTTTTCCCAAATGGCTTTAAAGCGTAATCCTTTCGGTTGGCCGTTCGTTTAAATCCATTGGCTTGCCCAATAAAAGGTCTAGCAATGACCCGCCCTACTAAATAATCATCACCTAAGGTTAATTTTCGAGCAAGCTCACAAATCTCATATAGTTCCTCAAGGGGAACAACTTCTTCATGGGCAGCAATTTGCAAGACCGAATCGGCGGACGTATAGACGATTAAAGCGCCTGTTTCGACATGCTCTCTTCCAAGTTCCTCAATAATAGCTGTTCCAGAGGCTGGTTTATTTCCAATAATCGCACGCCCTGTTTCTGCTGATAATTGATCAATTAATTGTTTTGGAAAACCGTTAGGGAATGTGCGAAATGGTTTATCAATATGTAAGCCTGCTATTTCCCAATGACCGGTCATCGTATCTTTACCGAGCGAGGCTTCATGCATTTTTGTGTAAATACCAATAGGTTGATCAACAGCTTCGGTTCCTTGAATAGCTTTTAAATGTCCGAGACCTAATTGAGCCATCGTAGGTAGATGAAGCCCTTGACGTGCCTGTGCAATATGCCCGACTGTGTCTGCACCTGCATCACCATATTCCTCTGCATCTCGTGCTGGTCCAATACCGACCGAATCTAAAACGACTAAAAAGATGCGTTTATACATGTGAGTCACTCCTTTTTCTCTGCCCTTGGATGGAATTGTTTATACATATCATTTAATCTCGTTTTCGTTACATGTGTGTAAATTTGCGTTGTCGATATGTCTGCATGGCCTAACATCTCTTGGACTGCACGCAAGTCTGCTCCATTTTCAAGGAGGTGTGTCGCAAATGAATGTCTTAATGTATGTGGAGTAATAGACTTAGTTAAGCCTACCTCGATAGCAATTTGTTTTAATATTTTCCAAAAGCCTTGACGTGATAAAGGATTACCATGGTTGTTCACGAAAAGACTTGATTCATCCGGATTCTTTTTCGTTAAAAGCGGGCGAGCAAATTCAATATATTCGGTTAAAGCATTTGTAGCATAATCACCAACAGGAATAATTCGTTCCTTACTCCCTTTCCCTTTACAACGAACAAAGCCCATCGTTAAATGTAAGTCTGATAGTTTTAAGGTAACCATTTCAGTTACTCTAAGACCTGTCGCATACATGATTTCAAGCATGGCACGATTTCTAATTTCTAGTGGCTTGTCCCCTTCATAATTTAATAGTTTTTCAACATCAGCCATGTTCATCACATTTGGTAAACTCCGGCTTTTCCTCGGAGTTTCAATTTGTAAAGTTGGATCATGATCAGTGATCTGTTCCCGAATTAAAAATTGGTGGAAAGTACGTAAAGATGACGTGAAACGTGCTATTGTTGCCGCTGATTTTCCTTCTGACTTTAATTTCATTAAAGACGCGACAATATCTTGGCGCGTCACATCATTCCATTTGTTTAATTGTCTATGTTCACGAATAAAGCTTTCATATTGACTTAAATCCCGCTTGTAAGAGCTTAAAGTATTTTCAGATAAAGCGCGTTCAATTTTTAAATATGTTAAAAATTCATGGATATCCTCTTCCAGCATCCTGCAACCTCCTTAATAAACCGGACCCTCACTTAAATCAACCTTCTTATGAGGACCATGTGGTTCTTGCTTGATACGGTTCATTTCATATTCTTTATGAAAAAAATAAATAGCAATCGTAAAAACAGTGGCACAAATAGCCATAATGATGATTCCTTTTAATAGACGCCATAAAACAATCAAGCTGACACATCCTTTTACAAACAGTGTATGTATTAAAAGCTATGCCACATGATTTGAATCTTATACTTATATTTTACACGATTTTACGGTCAAATGCTTTTAGCGACTGCCAAATATTAAAAAAAGAATGATACTGCTTATTGAGCAACACCATTCTTTCAATTTATTTCACTTTAACTTTTTGACATTGTCTACAAATTCCATGGAAAGTTAATCGATGGTCTTTAACTTGAAAACCCCAGTCCGATTCAATGATCTTCTCGACATCCCCTAGCAAGTCTTCAATGACTTCTTCGACACTACCACATTCCATACATACTAAATGATGATGGAAATGATCGATGCCCTCTTTACGTAAGTCATAACGTGACACACCATCACCAAAGTTAATTTTATCGACAATTTTTAATTCACATAATAATTCCAATGTACGGTATACAGTAGCAAGACCAATTTCAGGTGCCTTTTCTTTAACGAGAAAAAAGACTTCCTCAGCACTTAAATGGTCTTCTTCACGTTCAATTAACACTTTTAACGTTGCTTCACGTTGTGGTGTCAATTTATACCCTTTGGACTGTAATTCTTTTTTTATATTATCTATTCGTTGTTTCATCGAATTACCCCTCCATCTTCTTTTATTATAGGGATTCATAAAACAACTGTCAAAATAATTGTTAGTTTGTTTTAATTAAAATAATTATTAATTAGTAATTATTACATTCAATACTTTTTGTAAGAGAAATGTTGAAAGATACGTTTCGATTAAAACAGCCAATAATAAGAAGATACAACAGACACAATAGATAAAGATATATTTTTTTAAAATACGTCTTAAGGATAGAGCATGTCCTCTTAGTTTATACATTAATTGCAATGAGAACATCATACTCATAGCTCCTGCAACAATATAAATTGGGATAATAATGATATTTTGTGGCAAGATTGACGTCAATATAATATACAAGCCTTCTGTCTGAAATTGTTTAATGACAACCCCGACTGAAAAGCCTAATATTAAGCCCTTTAAAAAAATAATGAGCCAAATAAATGGGATGCCAATCATCATACAGCCAAATAAAAAAAGAATGCTTAAAAAAATGAGATGAGAGTAAAGCCTTTGTTGAAATAATTGTTTTTCATTTAAGGAAAAAGAGCCATTTAACTGACTAAAAAACTGGTTCAACAAGGAAAAGATATCTTCATCTTGAGCATGTGATAAATTATTAACAATGATTACCCCAAAAAATAAACCGATTATAAATAAGATCATCATAAATATATAAATAGGTTCATAGCGCTTAATATGTTGAATAGCTGTCGTCTCTTTTAAATTCATCATAACCCTCCAAGTTACATTTTATAAATCTATATGTAACATGTTCATAGATTATGAAGATTATTTATTTTGATTGATCAACTTTCCCATATTTACCGCCGCCACCAGCAATGACATTTAATTTGCCATTTCGCATGTCCATAATCATATCGACGATACTCTTTTTAGCATATTTTCTTAAATCTGCTTCATCAGCATGATGAATGATATTCATTTCTGTCTCAAATTGAGCTAGCATTTTATCAAAGGTTTTCGGTCCTAAGCCTGGAATATATTCAAGTGGGACTTGATAAATATAAGGTGGACGTTCTACCGTCTCTTCGTTATCTTTTAATTCTTGAATTCGGTCATTTACACCACGAACAATTTTATGTGAGTCACAATGGCTACAAGTACTTGCATCATAGTCAAGTGCTTGTAAACAGACTTGACAGACAGTTGTATAATACTTACCTAATTGAGGGTTCATCCCATAATTACGAACAATAGAGCGACCTTTGACCCCATGTAAAGCATAATAAAATTCTTTAAAAGACGGTTCTAATAAACACATCTCTTGATATTCTCTGGCAATTTTAGGTAATGAATGACTATCTGAATTCGTCACATAAGTAAAGTCATGTAATTCCTTAATCGAATCAGCCATGCTGGTGTCCGCACTTAAACCTAGCTCAATTCCATCAATTAAGTCTTTATCTAAGATTTCTTCAATCGAACGAATGACGCCTTTTCCATAAACACTTTTAAAAGGGGTAAACACGTGTGCCGGTATAAAAATGCCATCAAGTTCTTTAACTTTGTATTGGAGTTCCTTGGCACTTCCATAATAGCGTTGAGAACTTAAGGAAATATTTTTCATCCGCTCAGATAGCCACTTACTAAAGGCTTGCATCGCTTCAATTGTCGGTAAATAGGCAAGCACATGGATCGGTCCTTGACAATGCTCATCATAAACTTCAATTTCCGCCCCTAAAAGTAACATTACTTGTTCAAAACGGATACCACCATCTGGTAATTCGACCGCTTTCCCATCGGCAATTAAATCGATAATCTCCTCTTGAACACCTGGCGACTGACAATCAATGACACCGATGAGGTGAATCCCTTTTCGCCTGCTCGCTTCTTTTAAAATATTTTCAATCGTTAAAGTCTTTGAAGCCGTTATTTTAACAGGCTTATTATCTTTATCGCGTCCAATATGAATATGCATATCAGCATAGTAATGTTCTAACATCGTCCATTAACTCCCTTGTAATTGTAAATATGCAATGGCATAGATCGTTTTTAAGTCTGTAATCAGTCCTTGATCAACATAAGCTTGTGCCTCTTCTAATGTTAAAGTCATCACCTCAACAAACTCATCTTCATCAAGAGCTGGCGCCTCATCTAGTTTAACCATCTCATTCGTATAATATAAATGAATTTCTTCATCAGCAAAACCAGGTGAAGTCGCAAAGGTTCTTACATGTCTTAATGCCTCTGTCGTATAACCAATCTCTTCCTCTAATTCACGTACAGCCGTTATATGAGCTGGTTCATCGGCTTCAATTTTACCAGCTGGTATTTCAATGAGCTCTCTTTCAAGCGGTTTACGATACTGTTTAACAAAGACAATCCGCCCATCCGGCAAGACAGGAATCACAGCAACAGCACCAGGATGCTTGACAAGTTCACGTTTACTCGTCTTACCGTTGGGCAATAAAACATCATCCACCTGTACTTTAATTATTTTTCCATCAAAAATCTCTTCTGTCTTCATTGTCTTTTCTTCGAATTGACTCATAGATCATCCAACTTTCTTTTTATAGTCGATCCCATCGTAACATATAATATTAAAAAAAGATCGGTTCAATTACCGATCTTCAACCAAAATAAATCGTCACTTCTCCGTCTAAATCCGCTCCCATTTCACAAGACAACATAAACTGCTCCAATTCTGTCTGTTCATAAGTTGTCATAGAAGGCTTATGAGCATACTCCTTCTTATATTTAGCAAAAGCCTCTAAAATATCTTGTTTATAAAAGGTCCTTTGTTCACCCTTGCCGCTCACATAGGCGTTAAACTCAGGCACATCAAATATCTCATAAATATAGTTAGCATGCTGATTCCACATCGCATAGCGCAAATAGCCAATTTGATTTCCTTTTTTATTAAATAAAAATATATCATGCCCCATAAAAAATCTCCCTTTTTCTTTTTCATTGATTAAGGAAGTTTGTTAACATGATATAATAAGGTATCGAGCATATAAATTATATAAAACTTTACAAATATTGTCAAAAGAAGGAGTGACTTTATGAAAAAAAGAAGTATAGGCAAATCATCGATCCAAGTCAGTGAATTAACACTCGGTTGCATGTCCATACCAAATGATGAAAAACAAGCCCATTCAATGATTGACCAAGCCTTATCTTATGGCATTAATCATTTAGATACAGCTGATTTATATGGCTTTGGCCACAATGAAGAGATCATCGGAAACTATATTCAGTCACGCCGAGATCAAATTATTTTAACGTCTAAAGGCGGCAATCACTTTAATAAAGAAAAGCAGTCATGGTATTGGGACCCTTCACCGCAATATATTGAAGAAGCTTTACATGCCTCCTTAAGAAGATTAAAGACAGATTATCTCGATTTTTATTTACTACATGGTGGAACGATTGACGATCCCATTGATGAAACGATCCATGCTTTTGAAAATTTAAAAGTTAAAGGGCTTATTCGAGCATATGGTATCTCTTCCATTCGCCCAAATGTGATCAAACAATTTGTCGAAAAATCATCGATTGATTGTATAATGATGCAATATAATATGTTAGATAGACGACCTGAAGATTTATTTCCTTACTTAAAAGATAATGACATCCATGTCTTAGCTCGTGGACCTCTTGCAAAAGGTATCTTAACAGATCAAGGCCCTAGAATTGTCAAAGAGAGAGGAAGAGATGGCTATTTAAGCTATGATGAAAGAGCATTAGTTAAAGTTATTGACCAACTCATAGACTTAACAGATGGACAATTAACTGCAGCTAGCTTAGCCTATATTTTACATGAAGATACAATCGGCTCGGCTGTTTTCGGTGCCAGTTCAACTCAGCAAATTGATGAGGTCTTGAAAGCTTATCACATCAAACAAGATCAAAGCTTAATGCAAGACATAAAAGCCTTAACTAAAGACATTCAATATAATCAGCACCTCATTTAAAAGCCTATCTCTTCTTGAGTGAAGAGATAGGCTTATGATTTACCCATATTGTCTTTTACTAGAAAGATAAATGATATAAAAGCTGATTAGAAAATAAATATGACCGATTAACAATATGACCATGAAGACATGCTCTAAATTCGAAAGAAGACCGGTCGATATACTGACATGTGATATAAGAAAAATAATGATCATTATATTGATAAGATAGTATAAATGCCCTGGCTTTTTTTCCCCGGATATAGCTTCCATGATTTGCAAGATGATAATGTACATAAGAAAGATACCTGCAACAAGTAAGAAGCTTCCGACATAAGCTAATATTTTGGAAAAGAAGGAGCTTAGATCACTTGTTAAAGGCGAATAGCCTAAGCCTTTTAAAATGAAAAAGAAAATACTATGCAGAAGCATTAAGATACTAGCTGCCCTTGCCTGAACAGAAGCTTCATTATTTTTATTGATCTGATATAAGCCAAATAAGATCAAACAGTAGCCGATTACATTTGTAAGATAAAAGAGAAAGCTGTCATCCCAAAATTGAAGGGTCTGTTTAAATAATACGAATATGAGACCGATAAAAATAAAGTAAATTCTTTTCACCTCCTCCGATCATGCACTTATTGTACCATCATTTAAATATATATAAAAAAAGGCTAAAATGTATCAAACATTTTAGCCTTCTCTTTTATTGTTCCTGACTTTCACATGCTTCCGCATTTGCAGCTTTTGAACCTGTTTCACCTTTTAAAACATCGCCGCCAGTTGATTCGATAATATGCTCTGTTACTTCACGAGCAATTGTCTTTGTCACAAGTTGTAAGACATCATTTACTGTCGTTTGAATATCTTGGAATTCTTGTACAACAGGCATGCTATCTAATTCAGCTTGTGCTTTATCAATTTGTTCTTCAACAATTTTTAAAGCATTATCTTTTTCATAAGCTTGTAAGTTCACTGCTTGTTTTTGGAGTGTTTTAATTTTTTTAACGAGACGTTCAATTTTCTCGTTTCCATTTACTTTTGCTTCAACTTCTTTAAAACGCTCAATTTCTTCTGTATTTGCAAGCATAGAAGCAAGCTCTTTAGCATGATCTAATACTTCTTTACGTGTATATTTTGCCATTTAATTCACCTCTACTGACTGTTCAACAAGTTCACCATTTAATGACCATGTTCTCGTTTCAGTTATTTTTACATCTACAATTTTACCAATGATATCTTTCGGCCCTTTAAAGTTAACAACTTTATTTTTCTCCGTGTAACCTGCAAGGACGTCATCATCCTTTTTACTCGTCCCTTCAACAAGCACTTTCACAACTTTGTCTTGATAGTTTTTCATTGAATGTGCTGCTTGATCATTAACGAGTTTATTTAAACGTTGTAGACGTTCTTTCTTCACTTCCATTGGTACATCATCTTTTTGTGCTGCAGCAGGCGTTCCTTCACGTGGTGAGTAAATAAATGTATAAGCCGCTTCAAAGCCAACTTCTTCAACTAAGGTCATCGTCTCTTCAAATTGTTCGTCCGTTTCGTTAGGGAAACCGACAATGATGTCTGTTGTTAAAGTAACATTTGGAATGGCTTCTTTAATTTTACGAACGAGTTCTAAGTATTCTTCACGCGTATACTTACGATTCATTTTACGTAAAATATGACTGCTTCCAGATTGGACTGGTAAATGGATGTGGTCTAATAAGTTGCCACCCTTTGCTAAGACATCAATTAAGTGATCATCAAAGTCACGTGGGTGTGATGTTGTAAATCGCACCCGTGGAATATCAATCTTATACATATCATCCATTAAATCACCGAAACGGTAATCAATATCTTCAAAATCTTTTCCATAAGCATTTACGTTTTGCCCTAGCAAGGTTATTTCTTGATAACCTTGTGCTGCTAAGTGACGTACTTCTTGAATAATATCTTCCGGACGACGGCTTCGTTCTTTTCCACGTGTCATCGGAACGATACAATATGTACAGAATTTATCACAGCCATACATAATATTAACCCAAGCTTTAATTTTACCTTGGCGTACTTTTGGTAAGTTTTCGTATATGTCTCCTTCTTTTGACCATACTTCAACAACTTGAGCCTTACTAAACATCGCTTCCTTCACCAAGTTAGGTAAACGATGGATATTATGTGTACCGAAAATCAAATCAACATGCTGATGCTTTTGTAAAATTCGATTAACGACCGATTCTTGTTGTGACATACAACCACAAACCCCGACAATTAAGTCTGGCTTTTCAACTTTTAAAGCCTTTAAGTGACCGAGTTCACCAAATACACGGTTTTCAGCATTTTCTCTAATGGCACATGTGTTTAATAAAATAATATCAGCATCTGCCTGAGTCGTTGTCGCTTCATAGCCCATATTTGATAAAATACCAGCCATAACCTCTGTATCGTGTTCGTTCATTTGACAACCATAAGTTTGAATGAGAAACTTTCGGCCTGCACCGATCATTTGCATATCCTCAGGTATATCAAAGTCATAATGGACTTCTACGTCTTCTCTATATCGTTTACGTGCTTGTTTAATATCAGGTGGTTGATAAGTTGACTCAAAGTAATGCGCAAAGTCGTCACTCGTCTTTTCAGAAAGTGGCTTATCTGCTTTAATTTGCGCTTGTTCTTTTCTTTGTTCTTCGTTCACTGTAATTCTCCTTTCGTTCATTGTTGTGAATAACAGTCTCATCTTCATAGTATATAATCTTTAAGCTAATTACACAATGAAACACTATGAAAAATCACGCTTTGTTTTTAGCTCTTGCCATCAATTCGTTAAAAAAGGTTTATCAGCTTCTATTTAAGTCTATCATTATATAAAGCAACGATTGAAAGGTGGCTCTAGTCCTATGCTCCAATACGTGCTCTTTATTACAATTGCTTGTTTGAATGCCATAGATGGACTTGCAACAGCATATGGTTTACAACTTGATCTAGTCGAAGAACAAAATCCTTTTGCTCTTTATTTGTGGGAGGTCCATCCTCTATTATTTATAAGTGTGAAATTATTCATTTCTCTCATCGTCCTTTACTTCCCTCTCTTTACGAAAAGAAGTATATGGCAGAAGAAGTTTTGGACGATTACTTTAATAACAGTTACTCTCCTCTACTTGTTCGTCAATACCGTCCATCTTATATGGCTTAGTATTCATTTTAATTTCATCACTTTATAAAAAATGACCTTCCCAACGAGTGAGAAGGTCATGTTCATTATGTGCCACAGTAAGTCATATAAGGACTGCGGTCAATTTGTTTTTGACTCCACTTCATTTGTTCATCATTATGTTCAAAAGGATCTGCAAGTAAACGCATAAGTTCATTTACTTTTGACATATCATCCTCTTCAAGAAGACTTGTTAAAGCATCCTCTACAAATTGATTACGTGGAATTAAAATCGGATTATGACTTTTCATAAGAGAAAAGACGTCTTCTTTCGAAGTAGCCTCTCGCTTTAATCGACTTTGCCAAGCTTCATACCAGTTTTTAAATTCAATGGAATGATATAAAGTAGCCCCATCTAAGCTATCATGTGTTAAGTCGACAAAGGTGTTAGTATAATCTGCCTCATATTTTTCCATCGCAACAAGTAAGTCATTAACTAAGTTTTGATCTTCCATTTCAGCATTCTTTAAGCCGAGCTTCTTTCGCATGATATCTAAATAGTAAGCTTCATAATAACTAGCAAATCCTTTAACGATTTCTGTTCCCATCTCCATGGCGACTGCTTCATCTTCATCAAAGAGGGTCAACAAGGTTTCAACGAAACGTGCCAAGTTCCACTGGGCAATGGCCGGTTGATTATTAAAACGGTATCGTCCTTGATGATCGATTGAACTAAAGACCGCATTGGGATCATAGTGATCAATAAAGGCACATGGCCCATAATCAATGGTCTCACCTGAAATCGTCATATTGTCCGTATTCATCACACCATGGACAAAACCAGTTGCCATCCATTTAGCAATTGTTTGTGCTTGGCGGCGCATGACATTTTTAGCAAAGACCGGATAAGGATTTTTTTCATACTTTAAAAAAGGATCATGCCGCTTTATAGCATAATCTGCTAACTCTTTCACATCAGTAGCATCTCCATAGCCGACAGCAAATTCAAAAGTACCGACCCGTAAGTGACTAGAAGCGATCCGAGTTAAGACAGCCCCATCATAAGGCCGTTCTCTCATAATGTGATCACCTGTCTTCACAACAGCTAAACTACGACTCGTCGGAATATTCAAGGCATGCATGGCTTCACTAATGATATATTCACGCATCATCGGACCCACACCTGCTCGTCCATCCCCTGCACGTGAATAAGGTGTTTTTCCTGCTCCTTTTAATTGGACATCATATCGCTTTCGCTTAGCAACAATTTCCGCTAATAAAACAGCACGTCCATCTCCTAACATCGTAAATTGGCCAAATTGATGGCCCGCATAACTTTGGGAAATGCTTTCGATCTTATCAATCGTCTTATTCCCACTATAGTGACTGACATCCCATGACTCTAAGCCAAGTGATTCTTTTAAAGCTTTATTTTCGATTAAAATCTCAGGATTTGTCGCGGGCTCAGGTGTAACATATTTATAAAATTTACTCGGTAAGCTAATATAAGTCTGTTCAACGTCCCAAGTCTTTTCATGATTCGTCATCATTCCACTTCTTTCTACATTGAGTTACATCCATTATTGACTCATTTAGTTTAGATTGCAAATGAACGAATTAAGCGCAAACTGCTTTATCTATTCTGTCCAATAATCAATAGATTATGAAACATATTTTAAGCCGACAACACCGATGACAATCAAAGTGACGCTCACAATTTTCCCGGCACTTTTTGATTCACCAAAAAAGATCATATTCATGACAACTGCACCTGCTGTCCCAATTCCAATCCAGACAGCATATGCCGTACTGACGGCTAAATAGTTAAAGCCTTGATATAAGAAGAAAAATGACAGGCCAAAGCCACCAAAATAAAGTAAAAAGTTAGGGAGTGACTTGTGACGGGAATATTTAGTCAAACCGACAACACCTGCTAGTTCAAAGCCAGCAGCTAATATAACAAATAACCAACCCATTATTTAACACCTCTCATACTTCTTTTTTCTTCTAAGGTCTCAGCAATATTTAAACCAATTACCCCAACGACAATAATTAAAACAAATAAAATTTTACTTGCCGTTAAAACTTGACCAAACAATAAAACATCCATCAGTGCTGTACCAAGTGTTCCAACTCCTGCGAATACGGCATAGACCGTCCCTGTTGGTAAATATTCACATGCCTTCGATAAAAAAGAAAAATCGATAACAATAAAAATAACAATTGGAATCCAATGCCACCAAACATTTGCAACATTAAATCCGTAAATCCACACTAATTCAAAAAAAGATGTTAGTGCTACATATATCCAGCCCTTACTCATTTAACTCATCCTCCATTAATTTAACTGACTGACTCTCAGTCATTTCTCTGCAAAAAATTAAACTCCACCTAAATAGTGAAGTTTAACTAAACTGACTGACAGTCATTCATTATACAGTAATTAAATAAAAAGTAAAGATTTAATTCAATTTAACTTGGAGAGCATGAAATAAAAATTGCTTGACTGCCTCTTTTTGTCTTTCGACTTCTTGTTCATCTGTATGTGCATAAAGATAAACTTGTTCTGCACTTGATTCAACTAAACCAATTAATAATTTTGCCGATTGCTTTGCTTCTACTTCAGACATAATGGATCCATCCGCTTGTCCTTTTTCAATGACCTCTGTTACCCAGTCATAACATGGTTCATAGACAGCTTCCCACTCTTTTAAATGTTCTGTTTGACTCAGCCCAGCATAGATCATAGCTAGTACATCACGATATTTTTCATTAATGAAAAATATCCGCTCGACAATTGTTTCTAATTGAACAGGAATCGCTTCTTTCCCTGTCACCTTAGCCTTAATGTCTGCCATCATAATTTTAACCATTTCTTCTGCAATCGCTGGCATTAAAGCCATTTTAGAAGGAAAATATAAATAAAATGTCCCTTGAGCCATATTTCCAGCTTTTACAATATGAGAGACAGTCGTTTTATCAATGCCTTGTTTTTGAAATAATTCAATTGCCTTTTCGATAATAATTGTTCGTTTAGACATGTTTTATTCACCCTTTTTATAGCGATCTTCCTATATTATACAAAGCATAGGACATGATTACACTTGTTTTCCTTTAAGTCGGTCTTTCAAATGTTCTTTTTCTTTACCTTTGGTATCTTCTTTCGCCTTGATTCGAGCTTTCTCTTCTTCTGTTAATATGAATTTCATTTCAATCACCTTTTTCTATCATAGCATAAAAAAACTCCCAAAATGATTCAATCACTTTGGGAGTCCATCTTTACTTGCCTAAATAAGCTGTTAACATCCATACAGTTGTGTCGATATATTCCTTGTAGGCAATTAACATATCTTCTGTCACATCATCACCAGCATCACCTGCTAATGAAATTCCATCTGTGACAAGTGTTTTTGTTTTTTCAAAATCTTGAACGATATCTTCAACCATAGCTTCTGCAGCTATTTCTTTATCATAGATGCTTTCCGTTATCGTCGCATGATCTAAATATTCTTGTAAGGTTGATAGCGGTCTCCGCTTCATCGCAATTAAGCGCTCAGCAAAAGCATCTAAATATTCTGTCGTTTCATCATATAATTCTTCAAATTTTACATGTAAAGTATAAAAATGTGGCCCTTTTACATGCCAATGATATTGATGAATTTTAATATAAGCTACACCTTGGTTAGCTATAATTTTATTCATCGTTTCAACTAGAGCATCTCCGGCAGTTCTCTTTTGCTGATCGACACCCTCATAATAGGTTTCAGCACCTAAGCCACCTTCATCTACCATTCGAGCTTCTTGTTTCGGAATATTTCCTTCTGTCTTTTCGATCTTAATGTGACGTTCTGCCATTTTTATCTCTCCTTTAATATAGAAATAAATCACTATTTCTGACTCATCTTATGTATTACCTTTATTAAAAGAGCTTAAACGTCACATGCAAGAATTTATAAAAGTTCGCATTTTGTTCAAATTCTGTATATGATATAAAAGAGTTTATCGCAAAGGAGAGAAGAAGCATGAGTCAATTACCACATTGCCCTAAGTGTCAATCACCCTACACTTATGAAGACGGCTTCCAATACGTCTGCCCAGAATGTGCCCATGAATGGAATGAAGAAGAAGAGAAAGAAGAAGTAAAACAATTCCGTGATGCCCACGGCAATTTATTAGAAGACGGTGACACTATTACTGTCATTAAAGACTTGAAGATCAAAGGATCATCACAAGTCGTTAAAAAAGGAACAACCGTAAAAAACATCCGCCTCATTGACGGCGACCATGATATTGACTGTAAAATACCAGGAATCGGACCGATGCAATTAAAGACGGCATTCGTTAAAAAAATATAATTAAGGTAAAAAATAAAACAATAAAACAAGTAAACCAATCATAATAATCGGACCAGAAATTAAAACAAAAAGTAAAACATACTTAATCGTATGCAAGCTTTCAGTCATTTGATCACGCTCATCAATTAAGCGGCCTATTTCATGACTTACCTTTGATTGCCTTTCTTGTAACTGTTTTATTTGCTGATCAATTTGTTCTTTATTATCCAAGACTAATCACTCCATGTGACCTTTATTATATCATAAACAAGTAAAATGGACCTGTCCTCTTTTAAGAACGTGGTCCATTTTTTATATAAGTGTGATAAGCTGCCAACAATTCATCCGGCCTTTCCGTCATCGGATAAGTAAACATCCCTTGAGCAGCATGCACATATAGGACGCCACCACTCCCGGACATCTTACGAAAAGATAAATCCCGCACATCATCCATAGCAATTTCCCGATGTTTTGTGACAATTTTATCCCGATATAAATACAAAGTACGCTCCTGGCGAATCCGCTCCATCCGCAAGCCAGATACATGTTTCTCCACTTTAATATAAGCATGTTTTGCAAGTAATGACATGATAATCCCCTTTACCGATTTAAATAACTGATGATAAATGGCATTAAAAAGAAAAGAAAAGACATAAATAACAAAATTCTCGTCCACCTTTTAGACAAGGGCTTAGGATCCTCTCTTTGCATCCAACCGGAAAACTGCAAACGATTCCGATATAAAACAAAGATATTTATGAATAAAGCCACTAAACCAAAGGCCCGATAATTCATCGCCACCTGATCATGACCATAAACATAAAACAATAAATAAGAACCAAGCCAACCAATAATTAAAATGAACAAAGCAATTCTAACAAGCTCAAGTAATACACGCAAACAATAAAACCCCTTTTAAACTATTTCTAAAGACATTAAATGCGTATGTAAAATATGCCCGTCAAAGTCATCATCATAAGTCTTCTCAATGATAAAGCCCTTCCTTTTATAAAAATGAACGGCAGCCTCATTTTCAACTTCAACATCTAAAAAGATCTTTTTCACATCTTGGAGCGCCTTCAATCCCTCTCGTAAAAGTGCAGAGCCTAAACCCTCCCCTTGCCAGTCTCGTAACAAATATATAGCAGTTAAAGTAGAACTCCCCGATTCATCTGGATAAGTGAAATTAGCAAAACCAACTATATTTTCATCCTCTTCTGCTACTAAGACGAGCGATTCCTTTAAACGGACTTGCATCATGTCATCATGATAGGCAGCTTGCAAGAAGCGATCTTGAATATCGAGGGGAATAATCCCTTCATATGTCGAGTGCCAACTCGCTTTAGCCACATCTTGTACGCCTTTTATATCTTTTTCTTCCATTTTCCGTATGATCATCATCTTAAACCTACTTTCCTTTTTTTGTTTCAAAAAAACCAAAAGCTACAAGAATTGAAATAATTAAAGCAATCCAAATCATATTCATATCATTTCCTCCTCACCAAGCCAAAACAAACATTGATCAATTCGACTGAATGATTGATCAGGCTTATGTTTAAATTGACCGCTTGCCTGACTAAGAAACCAAGAGACACCAATCGTGCAGACACCTGCTGCTAAACCAGCCTCAATATCTGCATCACTATCACCAAAAAAGAGCGTCTCATTTGGACTTGCACTATACTTTTTCATCAGCTTTACAATCCCTTCCGGATCTGGCTTAGGTTTGGACACATCTTCATAGGCGATCATGTCATCAAAATAATTTAACATGTTTAACTTTTCTAATGATATATGCAAGCTCCGCCTTCCCTTGCTCGTTATAATCCCTAATCGATAACCCTTCCTTTTTAATGCCTCTAAAAGCTGTATTATATGATCATCTGCTTTTACAAAATGATCATGCTCTTTTTCATATATATCATAATACATATCGATAGCCGCTTGGGTTGCATGACTTTTTAAGTTTTTTTCAATGATACCCACTTCTGACGGACCAAACATGGCCTCGATTTCATCATCACGGTAGGAGACTTGATCAAAGGCTTCAAACACCCTTCTAAAAGCGTGAAAAGCATTAGCTAGTGTATTAGCCAAGGTCCCATCAAAGTCAAATAAAATTAGCTTCATCAAACTCAATCTCCTCTCACATCTTAAAGACAAAACTACCAATGATCACCATAAACAAAGTCATCAGTAAAAAAATGATGCCATTTCGCGTTTGTGTTTGTAACATTTTTGCACCAGTCATTAAGAAAATAAATGCCATGGCAAAGAAGAAATAAGGGATCACGCTTTGGATATCTCTTGTCTGCATCCCATATACAATAAAACCGATCGCAACAATAATCGCTAGATTACGAATGAGTCTAAACATTGTCCTGCACCTGCAAAATATGACTTACTTTCTTTTGAATCTTCTCATTGATATATAAGTCACGAGGATGCTCGGCTAATTTTTTTAATGAGAGCCGCCCAAGCTGATAACGAACTTTTTCATCATGAACAATCAGCTGCCGGCTTCGCTCATTAGTTAAGTATGCATGAAACCAGCTTGTCTTTTTTAATAGGCGAATATGACGCACAATGTCTTCTTCAGTAACATCTGGGTAGCCACTTCCTAAGAAAAAACCTAAAGCTTCCAATGATTTTTGTTTTACATTCATGACACTCACCTCTATAGACTAAACTGTAACACGAGCTGGAACCCGTCAATATCATTTAACAAAAATTTTATTTAAAATTCTTTTATAATTTCTCTTAATGTTTTCGATTGTTTCTTCGTTAACTCGGCGTAGTACTGACTTTCTGTACTCAAATAGCCCATCATATCTTTTCCTTTATCATTGAGCCAAATTGTATAATAATGATCAATAATATAGTCTGGCTCCCGAATATCATAAGCGACATCATCACGCCAGTTTACCTTTTCAATCAATTGATTAAGCCTTTCTTTCGATTGATCTCTTAATTCAAATCTTTCACCATCAGCTGTCCGCTCAATGACGACATCATCTTCTAACAAGGGTGGCTGAGCCGAAAGCATGGAACAAGCAACAAAGAAGAAACTCAAGCCGACTAGCCATAAGGTCCTTTTCATCCAGAGCTCCCCCTTATCTTTATATTTTCATTCATTATACATCTTTCAAGCTCCTTCGTATAGACTGAATTTTGTCACTATTCAATGAATGATTGTTCATTTTATGGTATTGTATGAAGAAGAGAGGTGATCATGTGTTTTTAAAAAGACATTCAGATTCAAATGTGATTGAAAATGTACGCTATGTAAATGGCATTGTTTCCTTTGGACAAGTAAAACTAAATGTGTATTGTTATGAAATAGACGGCGTCCTCATTGATACAGGTTCACAAAGCTTGCTCCGGCATTTCAAACACTTTTTTCAAACGATGGATGTTGATCAAGTCCTAATCACCCATGATCATGAAGACCATACAGGTGGTGCCAGCTATATTGAGCAAAAGTTAGGCCTACCAATTTATATTCATCAGATGTCAGAAGATGAGACACGTAAAAAGGCAAGCTACCCTTTTTACCGGAAAGTCTTCTGGGGCAAAAGACGGCCATTTCAATCAAAGGCACTAACAAATACATTTCAGTCTCGGCAAGCAAATTGGGACGTCATTGAAACACCGGGACATACTGCAGACCATCTATCTTTTTTAAATAAAGAAACAGGCCAGCTCTTTTCAGGCGACATCTATGTTCACCCAAAAACGAAAGTCGTCTTACGACAGGAAAACATGCCAGAACTGATTCGTTCTTTAAAGCATGTTTTAAGCTATGACTTTGACACGATGTTTTGTTCACATGCTGGCTATGTAAAAGACGGCAAAAAAGCACTTCAAACAAAAGTCGACTATTTAGAAAACATGCAAGGTGAGATTTTATACTTACATGAAAAAGGAAAGAGCCTTAAAGAGATAGAAGCACTTATTTTCAAGAAAAAATACCCCATCACCTTACTATCATTTGGTGAATGGGATACAAAACATTTTATTCGTTCTTTTATAGATAACTCATCAACATAAAAAGACAGTTAACATACTAAGGTTAACTGTCTTTTCTCTTATGGCAATATAGCAAAGGAACGAACCGGAAAGCCACAAGCCTTCTCCGGCTTTGGCACAATACTAAAGATGACCGCCCCTTTAGCAGGTAACTGATCTAAATGTGCTAACAATTCAATTTGATAAGTATCTTGTTCAAGCACATAATATTCCCCGCGTAAGGCACCATGCTTTTGAAAATCAATGGCTGAATCCGTATCGTAGGTCTCATGACCAACTGCCTTAATACCCCGCTCTTCAAATAAAAACTGTAAAGCCTCTAAGCCCCAACCAGGAATCCGATTATTGCCATCCTCATCTTTATTATCGAAGAGCTCCTTATTCGGCCAACGCTTACTCCAATCTGTCCGTAAAGCGACGAACGTTCCAGCCTCTATTTCACCGTGCACCGCCTCAAATGCTTTAATATCATCGACTGATAAAGTGAAATCAGCATCACGACCTGCCTCCCCAGAGAAATCAAGCACAACAAGTGGTAAAACTAATTCTTTTAATTCGAGTTCATCCAAATAACGCGTATCACGCACAAAGTGAATCGGCGCATCAATATGTGTACCATACTGCGTTGGAAAACTGAACTGCTGAGCGAAGAAACCATCATCATGATCAAACAA
>DATGTP010000016.1:0-74069 GCA_035301825.1 Pseudogracilibacillus sp.
CATCTTTTTAATTGGCTTTGAGCGCGGGGATAAAATGACTGGTCCTGCTCCTAAGGCAATCATATATAAAATAAAGCTTATAATATACCAGCCTTGTTTTAACAAGATTGGATTCAATACGGCCATTAATAAACCGGTCAATAATAACAATGTTCCTCCGACCATGACAAATACGTGAATTCTTTTTCTAATATCGTAAGCATGTTTCAATTGAGGCAATGTTTTTGCATTCGTCACAATATATATCATAACAAAACCTGGCCCAAGTCCAAGAATTGCAGAAAAAACGTGAATGACGAGTAATATTTTATAAAAAGTCATAAAAAGACCTCCAAACTGTCATTAGTTTACTATAATAGTATACTACAATTCAACAATTGGAGGTGTGATTCGGTTCACATCTTAGGAACCGACATAATATTGTAAGATTTCATCAATTTGTGGACCATATTTTTCGCCAAATATATTTAAATGAGCGATTAAGTAATATAACTGATAAATTCCTTTTACATCTTCATAATAATCACTCAGTGGCAATGATTCACGATATGCTTCATACACTTTATCTGGTAGGCCACCTAATAATTCAGAGTAAGCCAATTCAAAGTGACGATCACCATACAAAAAGGATGGGTCAACAACATAAGGCTCTCCACCTGGACCAACAATCCAATTTCCATTATATAAGTCACCATGTAAATAAGATGGCTCAACAAATGTCGGTACCCATTTATCTAATTGCTCCGCCAGTTTTTCTAATTGCTTTTGTCTTTCGTCTTTAATATAACCAATCTCTATTCCTTGTTTAATTTGAGAGTTTAGGCGAAAATCGCGAAAGTAATTTAACCAATTTGCCGATAATTCGTTCGGTTGCGGTAATAAACCAATATAAGTATCTGTTTCAAAGCCGTGCATTCTGCCAATCGTTTCATGTAGCTTAGCAAGTTTACGACCAAATATTTCTTCTGTTTGTTCAGTCTTCTCTCCTTCAATCCATTCTTGCATTAAAAATGCATTTCCTGGTTGATCAGAATAAGATAAATAATTTGGTACAGAGATGGTACCCGTTTCTTTTAATTTCCGTAAGCCGGTCGACTCACTTTTAAAGAAATGCTTCGGTGCACTTGCATGGAATTTCATAAAATATTCCGAATCTTTGGAGCGCACATAAAAAGCATCATTAATAGCGCCACCTTTAATCGGCTTAATATCAACTAAATCCGAATAGTCTCGCCCATTCTCCAAACCTATTTTAGCGAGCTGACTTATTTTTTCCGTTAGAAGTTCATTCATCTTTATCCATTCCTATCATTTATACTTATTGTTTCTTATGCCATGCCCTCATCGGATCTTCTTGTTCATCTTTCAATGGCATATGTTTCATGACAATTGCCCGTTCTTCATTTGGTTTTGCAAAGTCATTATAAATCGTAACAGAAGCGCCTAAACCAACTTCTTTTGCCTCTTCAATCGAAGCACAATAATAAACATCTGAAATATTCGCGTAATATAAAGCCGTTAAACACATCGGGCATGGTTGGCCACTTGCATACATTGTGTAACCAGATAAGTCATCTGTTTGTAGTTTCTCTTGAGCTTGACGAATAGCTAATAACTCAGCATGACCACTTACATCATGTTTAAGATGTAATTCATTCACGCCTTCTGCCACGATCTTACCATCTTTCACTAATACAGCCCCAAAGGGAGTACCACCTTCTTCAACATTAGCTAGAGCTAGTTGTACTGCCCGCTCCATGAATTGATCCAAAGTTATTCCTCCTCTGATTTCTCTTATCTTTTCTTTCATTTTATTCATACAAAATAAATGTCCTATACACCATTGTACAGGACATGTCACAAATTATTCAAATTCTATCTTCATATCGCCATATTTTATCCAACCGAGCTTCCTAAATAATTCCGACAAACTTAAACTAATGAGAGCTGGTCCTAATACATGAACAATGAGAACCATCCAGAAAACAGACATCGTAAAGCCCATTGTTTCGAAAGCCATGATTTGACCAACAAGCCCACTCGTTCCCATGCCTGCCCCTGCTGTATTATTGATCATCTTAAATGTAATGACTCCAATAGGGGCCATAATAACACTAGCAATTGTTGGTGGCATGAGAATGATCGGTTTGCGCAAGATATTAGGTACTTGTAACATTGACGTTCCAATCCCTTGTGCTAAAAAGCCACCAAAACCATTTTCTCGATAACTTGCAATGGCAAATCCAATCATTTGTGCCGAACAACCGATGACAGCCGCACCTGCTGCTACACCATCAAGCCCTAGCATATAAGCAATAGCAACACTTGAAATTGGCGCTGTTAATGCCCAGCCCATTAAAACTGCCACTAAGATTCCCATCACAAATGGTCTCTGAGTTGTCGACCAGTTAATAATTTCCCCAAAGTAACCGATAAAAGAGTTAATTGGAATACCGACAAATTTACCGACAAAAAATCCAACAAATATAGTTACAAGTGGTGTTACAATAATATCAACTCTCGTTAGCTTATAAACGAGTTTCCCAATTTCAACTGCAAATAAAACAGCAATATAACTGCCAGCTGGCCCCCCTAACTCTGCTCCATAAGCACCTGCAAATAAAGCTGAGAATAAGACAAGTGGAGGAGCTTTTAATCCATAAGCAATAGCCACCCCGATTGCTCCACCCATAATTTTATTATCCATGGCAAAGCTTCCCATCTCAATGAGAGACTCAGCAAAATCCGTCACATTAAGTGTTGATAATTCAAGTAATTGTTCCCCGACTGTTTTAATGATTAAGCCGATAATTAATGAAGAAAATAAACCTAAAGCCATATAACTTAAAGCTGTAATAATATATTCTCTAGGCGATAAGGTAACTCCTTTTTTATGTAAATAACTTCTCATTTTATAACGCTCCCGTTTCTTTATTTAGACAAGCTTTATTTTAGCAAGGAAAGCTTGAAATGACAATTAATATTACATCTGTCTTGTCACTAAATTTGTAAATCATTGTCAATTCACTCTTTCAGCCTTATACTTTAAGATGGAATGATTAGTTAAAAGAGGGATGTTAAAATGGAAAAAATCAACAAAAGTCCTATCGCACAATTAATTAAAGACAGACGTGCGGTTAAAAAAGGCTACAATGAAACATATGTAGAAGAAGCATTAGTCAAAAAATTATTAGAAGCTGCTTCATGGGCCCCAAATCATGGAATGCGCGAACCGTGGCGCTTTGTTTTTGTCGATAAAAATCAACTGCCCCATTTTGCAAAAGAAGTGGCAGCTACCTACCCGGAAGATATGCAAGAAAATCGTGAAAACTACTTAAATGAACCTAACGCCATTTTAGTTGTTATTATGGAAGAGCCTGAAATGCAAAAGCAGTGGGATGAGAATTTTGGTGGTACAGCAGCTTTAATTCAGAACTTCTGGTTACTTGCTTGGGAACAGGAACTTGGTGTCTGTTGGAAAACAAATCCACACATTTATAACCCTGAGGTCGAAAAAATAGTTGGCGTAAATGAAAATGAGCGCATTGTCGCATTCGTTCACTTAGGCTACTTTGATGAGCAACCTGAAGATAAGGGGCGTTCATCAATTGATGTTAAATTCTCAACTTATCAAGGGTCATAATAAGGAGTCATTTGACTCCTTATTCTTTTAAAAATAAAGTTCTCTAAATTGCTTGACAATTCACACACATTGCTTTATTATTGTCTTTAACATTATATTTAGCGATGAAAAAGAAGAGTAATTTATACGTCTGAACAATAGAGAATCAGTGGTGCTGCAAACTGGTGTAACGGTATAAATGAATGGACTTTTGAGCTTCAAACCGAACGAAAGAGTAGGCTTTGACGGATCCCTTCTACGTTATAGGAAGTTGAGTGAGCTATATTTAGCTAATAAAGGTGGTACCGCGAAGTCCTCGTCCTTTTTATAAGGATTGAGGTTTTTTTATTTTATAAAACAATTAAATCATTAAATCGATGCGTAAGAAGAGTATGTTTTTTATCAACATATAACAGAGAGTTAAGGATAGTGGAATCTTAACATATGTGAAAAAACAGAATGGACTTACAAGAGTTTTTTCGAAATCATAGTAGAAAAAAACGGGTTCCACCGTTACATGGATAGGATATCGCACTCATGTGCCGTATCTGAATAGAGATGGAAAGTAGCAGGCTTTCCAAAAGAGGTGGCAACGCGAACAGAATTCGCCCTCTACACGTATATTCTTACGTGTAGAGGGCTTTTTTTATTATAGGGAGGAAAACATAATGAATCAAAATGTCTTATACAAAGTCGTTAAAAAGCACGGAGACACACTAACACCGGTATCTATATTCAATAAATTAGATGGAGATAAGAAGTTCTTATTAGAAAGCTCTTTTATTCATGAAACAAAAGGTAAATACTCCTTTATTGGTGTTAATCCTATTCAAGAAATAACAGGACATAAAAATATGACAACGGTCCATCATTTCAAGTCAAACGAAAAAGAAAGGTTCGAAAAAAACACATTAATTTATATGAAGGAAGACTTACCCAAAATAGAGGTTCAACTTCCCTTTCCTTTCTTTGGCGGTGCAGTTGGGTATGTAAGTTATGATGCTGTTCATGCTTTCGTCGATATAAAAGGTCAAGTTGAAGATCAGTTGCAAATGCCAGATAGCCATTTTCTCATTTATGATACGGTTATCATTTATGAACATCGAACAGAAACTGCTCATCTTGTGACTTTCGCCTTGCAAAATGAAAACGAAGCTGAACTTATTGAACGATTACGCAATTTAAGTAAACAGCTCGATCAAGAACATTCTTTACCACCGTATCCGAAAAGTGACTTACAGTTTAAACCACAACAATCGAAAGAATACTTTATGAAGCAAGTTGAAACAGCAAAAAAGCGTATGGAAGCAGAAAATATTGAGCAAGTCGTCTTATCTCAACGTATGGAAGCAAAGTTAGATCAAGATCCATTTTCAATTTATCGAAACTTAAGAATTGCCAACCCTTCTCCTTATATGTTTTATATCGATTTCGGACCTTATATTGTAACAGGGGCATCTCCAGAAAGCCTCGTTCAGACAATTGGAAATAAAGTCGTCACAAATCCAATTGCCGGCACACGACCAAGAGGTAAAAATGATGCTGAAGACAAACGTTTAAGTGAAGAATTACTGCAAGATGAAAAAGAAATCATTGAACATGATTTGCTCGTCGAATTAAGTAAGCAAGATTTACGGTCAATTTGCTCATTAGATAGTATTCACTTACCTGTTTATAAACAGATTGAAAAGTACGAACATGTTCTCCATATTGTCAGTGAAGTGCATGGAGTATTAAAAGAAAAAGTAGATAGTATAGACGCATTACGAGCATGTTTACCAGCTGGAACTGTATCAGGCTCCCCACGACAAGAAGCGATGCAAATTATTCACGACATCGAGAAAGTAAAACGGGGCGTTTATGCAGGTGGAATCGGTTATATCGGTTTTAACCGGGACATTAATTTAGCCATCGCGATCCGTTCACTCATTATTAAGGAAGACAAAGCTTACTTACAAGTTGGTGCTGGCATTGTGAAACAGTCCATCCCTGAAAAAGAATATGAAGAAACCCTTCATAAATCTCGATCATTAACGAATATGAAGCAAATAGAAGAAATCGTTTAATAGAAAGGATAGAAGAAAATGAAAAGCAGTTTAGAAAAATTATTCGCTCATCAAGACTTACAAGAAGCTGAATTAAAGAGTGCAATCGAAAAATGTATTCATGGCCAAGTAACAGATGCGGAAATTGCCGCTTTATTAACAGGACTCCGTATGAAAGGAGAAACAGCTGAAGAAATTGCCACAATTGCCGATGTCATTCGTAGCCAATCGATGATGAGTGACATCCAATTATCAAATGCAATAGATAATTGTGGAACAGGTGGGGATCAATCAAACAGCTTTAATATTAGTACAACAGCAGCTTTCGTGTTAGCCGGTGCTGGTATCACAGTTGCCAAGCATGGTAACCGCAGTATTTCAAGTAAAACAGGAAGTGCGGACGTATTAGAAGAACTTGGTGTATCTTTAAATTTTTCTAAAGTAGAAGCGAAATATTTACTGGAAACCAATAAGATTACCTTCTTATTTGCACCACATGTCCATCAAAGCTTAAGACCTTTTATGAAAGTCCGCCAAGATTTAGCCTTACCAACGATTTTCAATTTAATTGGTCCTTTAACAAACCCCATCGCCCTTGATTCCCAATTGATGGGTGTTTATCAAGATGATCAACTTGTTACAATTGCCCAGGCCTTAAAACAGCTCGGACGGAAACGGGCACTTGTCGTTCATGGTGCAGGTGGCATGGATGAAGCCTCTTTGGCTGGAGAAAATAAAGTCGTTTATTTAAATCATGGCGAGATTACAGAATTTACATTAACAGCAGAAGATGTTGGTTTAACGACTCACCCTAATAAAGTTATCCAAGGTGGCGATGCAAAGCAAAATGCCAATATTTTACTTTCTGTATTAAAAAATGAAGCAAGTCCTTTTTTAGATACTGTTTTATTGAATGCAGGTCTTGGTATTTTTGCTAATGGGAAAGCTTCTTCTGTTCAAGAAGGTGTCGATATGGCACGTGAAACCATTGCTTCAGGTAAAGCCCTTGATAAATTAAATGCTCTTATTTCATATAGTAAACAAAGAAAAGAGGAAGTTGCTCAATGACAATTTTAGATCAAATCATTAAAGAGAAGGAAAAAGAAGTGATGATTTTAAAGGAAAACAAACATCAAAAGTACGGAAACAAGAAAAATGTTCAATCTTTTCATCAATCTGTTTTAGCAAATAATCATATGAGTATCATCGCGGAAATTAAACGGGCTTCTCCTTCTAAGGGAATGATTCATCCTCATGTCAATCCAGCTAAGCAAGCAAAATTATATGAATCGGCTGGAGCACAAGCGATTTCTGTCTTAACAGATGAAGCCTTTTTCAAAGGTCATATGGACGATTTAAGACAAGTACGTGAGGCTGTCGACATTCCTATTCTCTGTAAAGATTTTATGATTGACCCTGTCCAAATTGATATCGCAAAAGATGCTGGAGCAAATATTATTTTACTTATCGCCGCTGCTCTAAATAATGAAAAGTTACGCAGCTTGTACCATTATGCAAAAGAAAAAGACTTAGAAGTTTTATGTGAGGTGCATAACGAAAAAGAAATGGAAGATGTTTTAGCATTAGATCCGCTTCTAATTGGTGTCAACAACCGTAACTTAAAAAACTTTCATGTCGACTTAACAACAACAAAGCGACTAGCCAATATGGTCAATCGAGAAGATTGTGTATTCATTAGTGAAAGTGGTCTACAAACAGAGAAAGATATAGAGGAAGTTGCTCGATATGGAGCAAAGGCTGTTTTAGTGGGCGAAACCTTTATGCGTTCAAACAAGGTTACCGAAACCATTCAATCATTTCAAGTTCCTTTAACACCATAAAGAGAGGATAGAGATAGATGTACGTTAAAATGTGTGGCATGATGTCAGAAAAAGATGTCCAAGCAGCCAATGTCGCCCAAGCAGACATGGTTGGCTTTGTTTTTGCACCGAGCAAACGAGAAATCAGTGTTGATTTAGCAAAGCAGTTGGCTAAAGAAGCAAGTTCAAACTTAAAGAAGGTTGGTGTATTTGTCAATGAAACGGTTGATTACATTCATGACATTGCAGCACGTGTTGGCTTAGACTACGTTCAGCTTCATGGTGATGAAACAGCAGACTTTGTTAAACAAATCCAGCTTCCCGTTATTAAAGCTTTTTCAATTGATGAGGCTGAAGTGACAAATTTAAATCATTATCATTGTGATTATTTTTTAATCGATAGTCCTGGCCAGCAATATCGTGGTGGGAGTGGAAAAGCTTTTAATTGGCAACGCATTTTAGAACTTAAACTTAATCATAAACAGCTTATTCTTGCTGGCGGTTTAACAAGTGAAAATGTTTTTGATGCCATTCAGCAAGTAAAGCCATTTGGTGTTGATGTATCAAGTGGCATTGAATCTGAAGGTGTAAAAGACCCTCTAAAAATGCGTACATTCATTGAACAAGCAAAACAATCATTTTTCAAATAGAAAGGAAGTTTACATAAATGACAAGTAACTATTCAGCACCAGACAAACAAGGTAAATATGGGAGCTTTGGCGGGCGTTTCGTTCCCGAACTATTAATGCCTGCTTTACTTGAATTGGAAGCTGCCTATGAGGAAGTTAAAGATGACGAACAATTTACCAAAGAGTTAAATGATTATTTAATTCATTACGTCGGGCGAGAAACCCCACTTTATAAAGCAAAGAATTTTTCAAAACAAATCGGCGGAGCAAGTATTTATTTAAAGCGTGAAGACCTTAACCATACAGGCGCACATAAAATTAATAATTCAATCGGGCAAGCCTTACTGGCTAAACGAATGGGCAAGAACAAAATTGTTGCAGAAACAGGGGCTGGACAGCATGGGGTCGCAACAGCAACGGTCTGTGCTCTACTTGATTTAGAGTGCATTGTATTTATGGGTGCAGTCGATGTGGAGAGACAAGCTCTGAACGTTTTCCGTATGGAACTATTAGGTGCAAAAGTTGTTCCTGTCGATCAAGGGAGTGGGACCTTAAAAGATGCAGTTAATGAAGCACTACGCTACTGGGTAGCAAATGTGGAAGATACGCACTATATTCTCGGGTCAGTTGTCGGACCACATCCATTTCCACAAATCGTAAGAGACTTTCAATCGGTCATTGGACAAGAGACAAAAAAACAAATGATTGAGCAAGCTGGCAGGCTGCCTGATCACATTGTTGCTGCAGTTGGTGGGGGCAGTAATGCTATGGGCATGTTCTATCCTTTTATTGAAGACGAAAAAGTTAAATTATATGGAGTCGAAGCAGCAGGACTAGGCCTCAATACAAATAAACATTCTGCTACGCTATCTGCAGGAACAACTGGTATTTTACATGGGACGATGACCCAACTTTTACAATCTAAAGATGGCCAAATAAATGAGGCATTTTCAATCTCGGCAGGTCTTGATTATCCTGGAGTTGGGCCGGAGCATAGTCATTTAGCAGACATTAAGCGAGCGACATATGAGGCGATTACAGACGAAGAAGCATTACAAGCTTTCCAACTGTTATCTCAAACAGAAGGAATTATCCCTGCATTGGAAAGTGCTCATGCTATTGCTTATGCTGAAAAATTAGCTAAAGAAGTTAATCAAGACGATATCATCGTCGTTTGTTTATCTGGTCGTGGTGATAAAGATGTGCAACAAGTGAAAGATCGTTTGGAGGGAAAAAGTCATGAGTAAACAAAAACTAGAGTCATATTTACAAGCACAAATGAATGATGGAAAGAATTTATTCGTTCCTTATATTGTTGCAGGTGATCATGGCTTCGATCATTTAAAAGAAACGATTACTTTTCTTGAAGATTGTGGCGTTTCAGCTATCGAACTTGGGATTCCATTTTCAGACCCTGTGGCAGACGGGCCAACAATTCAAGTGGCTGGTAAAAAAGCTTTAGATCAGGGTGTATCCTTAAGGGCGGTCTTAGACTTTTTAGCAGAATTTACAGAACGTACGATTCCTATTGTCTTGATGACATACGTTAATCCTGTTTTTGCTTATGGGATTGAAGCCTTTGCAAAACGTTGTGAAGAAGTGAATGTAAGTGGCGTCATTATTCCGGATGTTCCAATGGAGGAAGATTCTCTTGTGACAACATCACTTCAACAGCACAATATTGCCTTTATCCGACTGGCTGCCTTAACGAGCACAGAGGACCGAATCGAGCAGATTACGAAGCAATCAGAAGGCTTTTTATATGCCGTTTCTGTCACCGGAACGACAGGTGCTCGTACAAATCATGAGAAACGCGTATTCAATTACTTACATAATCTTAAAGAAAAAAGTAAAGTAGCTGTTCTTGCTGGATTTGGTGTGTCTACACCTGAACAAGCTAAAGAGCTGGGCCATGCCTGTGATGGCGTCATCGTTGGTAGTAAGATCGTTGATTTAATCGACCAAAATGATTTTGATGCTATTCGTCAATTAATACATAAAAGTATGTCTTGACAAGAAAAGCTCCATCTACAAAAAGCGGATGGAGCTTTTTTACTTGCTTGATGACCTTCCCTTAAATAGTGTGTATACTTTTTATGGCTTCGACAATTGCTCCCACTTGAGGGATTGCAAATCGTTCTAACTCTTTATTGTTTGGAATAGGGACTGCTTCACCAGCTAGTCGAAGTGGAGCACATGTTAAAGCATCAAAAGCTCGCTCAACAACTTGCGATACAATTTCAGCCCCGATACCGTAGCGTTCAACAGCTTCATGAACGACAATGAGCTTCCCTGTTTTCTCTACTGACTTGATAATTGTTGCCATATCAAGCGGTACAAGGGTCCGAGGATCGATGACTTCGACGCTTATATAAGACGAAAGTTCTTTAGCCGCTTCTAAAACACGGCTTACCATCACCCCTGTTGCAACAACTGTTACATCATCCCCTTCTTGCAGTACATTTGCTTGACCAAAAGGTATTTTGTAATAAGTGTTTGGTACGTGACTTGCTTGATTATAGAGCAGTTTATGTTCAAAAAAGATGACAGGATTTTCATCTTCCACGGCTTCATGTAACAAGCCTTTAGCATCATAGGCATTTGACGGTTGAACAACTTTTAAGCCTGGAACATGGGCAAACCATGCTTCCAAACTTTGTGAATGCTGAGAGGCAGCTCCTGTACCAGCTCCACTCGGTGTTCGAATAACTAAGGGTACACTTAATTGCCCACCATACATATAATGAACCTTAGCTGCTTGGTTAACAATTTGATCCATTGGTAAAGTAAGAAAATCCGAAAACTGAATATCAACAATTGGGCGTAAACCAGTCATTGCTGCACCGACAGCCATACCGACAAAACCAAGCTCACTAATCGGTGTATCATAAATACGTTTTGAACCGAATTGTTCAAGTAAGCCTTCAGTCACCCGATGTGCTCCACCATAAAGGCCAATATCTTCCCCTAGTAATATGACCTTTTTATCTTTATTTAATTGTTCAAATAGGCATTCTCTAATGGCTTCTCGATAAGTAAGCTTTCTTTTCTTCAACTTTAGTCGACCCTTTCAGCATAAAGATCTGTTTTTAATTCTTCTAATGATGGTTCTTCACTATTCATAGCAAAAACAAGTGCTTGATCCACATTTTCTTTAACCTTACTTCTTATTTTAAGTAAATCGATTTGCGATACGCCTAAACCTTGTAACTTCTCTTCGAATAATGCGATCGGATCTCTATCTTTCCAAGCAATAACTTCATCTTTTGAGCGATAAACTTGCTGATCACTACGTGAATGCCCAGCATAACGATAGGTTCTTGACTCAATAAAAACAGGACCTGAACCTTCTCTTACCTCGCTAATAACTTGATCACTCAAGACATATACTGCTTCAAGATCATTCCCATCAACGGCATAGGAGGTCATATTATAACTTTTGGCCACTTCTTTTAATTGCTCTAAGTTTGTCACATCAGATATTTTTGTCGACATCCCATAGCCATTATTTTCACAAACGAAGATTATCGGTAAGCTCCATATAGCAGCTAAATTCATCGCTTCATGAAAAGCCCCCTCATTAATCGCACCATCACCAAAAAAGCAAACGACGACATTACTTTTTTCCTCAAGCTTTAAGGTCAGAGCTGCACCGACAGCAATGGGGATGTTGGCAGCAACAACACCATTTGATCCGAGATGACCCCGCTTTGAATCTGCTATATGCATTGATCCACCTTTACCTTTACAGCTCCCTCCACGTTTACCAAAAATTTCAGCCATCACTTTATCTACATCAAGCCCTTTTGCGATTGCATGACCGTGACTTCGATGGGTACTCGTTATATAGTCTTCATCTGATAAATGTGCACATACACCTGTCGCTACTGCTTCTTGTCCAATATATAAATGAGTTGTACCATGGAATAACTTTGCTTCACTAGAGCGCATCACTTCTTCTTCAAAAGCTCTGATTTTCACCATCATCTCATACATGTTTAAAGCTAAGTTTATGTCCACTTTCACATCTCCTTTTCAACTGAAATAACGGTCATAAATCGTATGTGCCTTCATTTTATCTTTCGTTCCATGAACTAATGCTCTTCCATCACGAAATAGAACAATACGATATGGATCAACTTGTAATGATAATAAATACTCATTTACTTTTACTTGGAAAAAGTTCTCTTTAAACTTTTCACTTAAAGTCATTAGGTCAAGTTCTTGATCATATTTCTTTCTTATTTGAACTGTATCACGCCCACATAAAACGGCCAGGTCTGTCTGTTTTTGACTTTGTAAAAAGGGATAAGTTGCTTCTGGACCACATGAAGGACAATGCTTTCTTTTAAGTTTTTTAATATCAACAGTTGATTGTTCATTTTTCCATAAATCAAAGGTACGCAATTTGGTTTGTATATGTTGATGATCTCCAACTAAGCATTTCATTGCTTCTGTCACTTGATATAAGGCGACTTGTGTAGCAGCTGGTTGAATGATCCCAACTGTATCACAAGTCGCTGCTGCAAGTGGAATATGCTCAATGACACAATGTAAACAAGGTGTTTCATTCGGTTTAATTAAATAGCTAAGCCCATAACTCCCGACACAAGAGCCATATATCCAAGGCAAGTTATACTTTTGTGATAGATCATTCATAATCATTCGTATATCAAAATTATCTGTTCCATCAATCATCATTTGTACACCATCTAGATGTTCTTTTAATATATCAGCCGTCACATCTTCAACAATGGCATTTACTTTAATCGTCGGGTTAATTTCCATTAAGCGCTTTTTTGCAGCAATGGCTTTTGGTAACTGTTCGTTCGCATCATTTGTATCATACAATGGTTGGCGTTGTAGATTACTCATCTCAACGTAATCTCGATCAAGAATCGTCATTGTCCCAATACCACTTCGAGCAAACATTTCAGCACTGACAGCACCTAATGCACCTAGACCTACAATTAATACATGACTATTTAAGAGCTTTTCTTGACCTGCCTCACCAATCGGTTCAAATAGGAGTTGCCGGCTATATCGATTCATACTAGCAAACCATCTGCCGGACTACTTGCTGTTGCAATTGTTTTTTTCGGGATACGACCAGCTTCATATCCTAAACGACCAGATTTAACAGCCAACTTCATTGCTTCAGCCATTTTTACTGGACATCCTGCTCCTGAGACTGCTGTATTTAAGAGGACACCATCTGCTCCTAACTCCATAGCATATGATGCATCCTTTGGTGAACCAATGCCTGCATCAACAATGACCGGTACTGAAGATTGTTCAATAATATAGTGTAAGTTTAAGGGATTAATAATACCTTGACCTGATCCAATTGGTGATGCGCCAGGCATAATAGCATGAGCACCTAATTCCTCTAATTTTCTAGCTAAGACAACATCATCAGATGTATAAGGTAAGACAGTAAATCCTTCAGCTAATAACATTTCTGTCGCTTTTAACGTTTCAACCGGATCTGGTAATAACGTTTTGTCACAACCAATGATTTCAACTTTGACCATATGGCAAATACCAGAAGCATCTGCTAGTTTCGCAATTCGGACTGCTTCTTCAGCTGTTTTCGCACCAGCTGTATTTGGTAAAAACTTGTAACGCTTTAAATCAATTTTTTCTAAAAAGTTTGGTTGTTGAGGGTCAAATATATCCATTCGTCTCACAGCAAATGTTAATACATCTGTTTCTGATTGAAGCACCGCCTCTTTTTGTATATCAAAGTTTGGAAACTTACCTGTCCCTAAAAACAAACGTGAATTAAATGTATACTTTCCAATTTTAAGCATCTCTTCTCATCCCATCCTTTTTTATTTTCTATCCGCCACCAACAAATTGAACAAACTCAATATGATCACCGGGCTTTAATTTTGTTTGATCATAATCTTCTTTTTTCAAAATATGATCATTATGTTCAACAATTATAATCGGACTTTTAAATTGATAATGATTAATGACATCTTGAATCGTTGTTAAATTTTCCGGTATGGTTACATCATTTCCATTAATTCGAATCTCCAATCCTTACCCTCCTTTATCTAATCGTTCACGATATGCTAAGCTTTCACGTTCACAATCTTCTGCTAATAGAATATGTGATAGTAACGCAATACCACTTGCACCAGCTTGTAAGACTTGAGCCACATATTCTTGCCTAATCCCACCAATTGCAATGACTGGTATGGTCAGTTGAGATCTTAATACTTTCAAAAGCTCTAATCCTCTCGGCTGTATATCTTTCTTAGAATCCGTTGCATATATATGGCCGGCCAAAACAAATGAAGCACCTCTTCGCTCTGCTTGTCTAGCTTCAGCAATGTTATGGACAGAGTAACTAACAGACTGTTCATACCTTTCCATTGCTTCATACAGCTTAGCCGCTGGTAAGTGAATATGATCTAAACCCATTTTTTGAGCAAGAATGGGCCGATTATTAAGAATAATTTTTTGCTTAGGAAGGCCTTCTGTTAATAAGTTGTTAATACAAGTCATATACAGATCATCTGTCCACATCTTTTCCCGAATATGCACATAATCTATTTGCTTATGAATAAGCTTCACTTTACCAACAAATTCATCAAGCGACTGTTTCCCTGTAGAAATAATGTGTAACTCTTTCATTTGTCACTCCTTTAAATAAAAAAATCGCTTTTCCAACACTAGCGTGGAAAAGCGATTAAAAAACGAAATAAATCTATTACATTCGTCTATAGCGCACTTCCCTTCGCTAGTATTAACTAGATCAGGTTGTAAGGATCCTGAAGTTTGACTTCAATCTCAGCTTGTTTTGACAAGCACTCCCAGTGAAAAGTTTTATTTTATTGTTCACCTAAAATTGTAACACGTCCATTTAAGTTGTCAAATTGAGCTTTTAATGATTATCTTCATCAGCTTCAATTTCTTTTAAGTAGTTATAAATTGTATAACGCGACACATTCATCTTTTCAGCAATGATTGGAATACTTTTATGAATAGAAAATGCGCCACTCTCGTTTAAATACTTAATCATCTGAACCCGTTCTTTTTTACGCATAAAAGCAAGTGGCTTACCGACATAATCGACAGCTTGATTAAATAATTCGGTTAATTTACGTTCTAAATTAACATCTTTTTCAATAGCGATATCAATGTTTTCACCGACCCGGGTTAATTCACCGATAACATTGTGGACAATTTGCATGTTCGTATAATCATAATTAATACCAAAAGCATAGTGGTAATCATCACCTTTTATATGAAAAGTTGATGTTTTAATTAAATGATTATTTTTACTCTTCCCACGGTAATTGACTAAATCTGTACCACGAAAAAACTCATCAATTTCTTTCGTACCTAATATATCAAGCTTTTCGCCAACTTCACGATCAGTGACATGCCCATTTGTAATATATAAAATAGATGATTCAAAGTTTTTCATGTCGTGAATAACGACTTCACAATTATTTCCAAACATGACCGCTAAACCGTCTGCAAGTCTTTTTAGAAAGTCGAGGACATTCTGAGCTTCCATCTACTTTCCTCCAATCTATCTAATGTTATTACCTTCTAATAAGATAGCATAATTATGACAAAAAAGAAACAAAAATTGCTAATATACCTATTATTCGTTCTTTTAAACAATGTGTTTAATTAACATTGAGGTCCTCACGAGTCTTTCGTCTATTTTTATATTTTATAGACCTTTGTACAACCATTTTAACACTTTACACATATCTTGTTAGTGTAATCACTATTTTTTGAAAGGAGTGTTGAAATTGTATTGCAGACAAAACAATGTTAATAGAGTTGCTTCAAGCGGTCATTGTGTGAAAGATATTTTAAAGAACATTTACGATGCACAAAAGAAAGTAGCAGATCGCGATTCAACAACTTGTGCAACGAGCTGTCAACAATCCATCGACGATTTGCTTTCACCACATGCACACCACCGTCCACGACGTCACACAACAATTCCTGTTAGCTTGTTTGATCATCAAGGCAAACCTTTTGTTGGCTCTGGCTTTACACGTCACCATCGTCACATGCACTGTATCGAATCAACCGTATTTCGCGTGAGAGGATTTACAAATAACAATTGTGTACAACTCGAATTATTAAAACCAATTTATGAAACAGAGGCTCCTACAGATGCTAGGTGTGAATCAACAAAATCCACTGCTTGCCATTACTTTGACAATCGTCCTATACGAAACTTTAGAAAAACAGGCCTTTGCATTACTGTAGATATGAGCTGTTTCTGTGGTGTCACTTGCCTTGATCCCATTACACCCCAATCTAATTAATATGAAAGCCGCCTAAACAATTTAGGCGGCTTTAAACAACTTAATATGCTATTTTCTGCTTTCTTGATAAAATAAGATATAAGAGGAGTGATAATCGTGCTTAAAAAATTAACATCGATGCAAGAAGTAAATGAATTTATGCAACAAGATGGTTTACAGTTTTTATATGTGACAATGCCAAATTGTAGTGTCTGTCACGGCTTATTACCTCAATTAGAGCCATTTGTTGAGCGTTATTCGAAGATCAACTTTGCTCAACTTGATGCAGCGGACATCCCTGAGGCTCAGGGGCAATTTCAACTATTTACCGCACCGGTTGCCTTACTTTTTGTTGATGGAAAAGAATACATACGTCAAGCACGCTTCATTCCATTACAACAATTAGATGAAGACATCTACAAAATATATAGTCAATATTTTCAAGCAGAATAAGGATTAAATCCTTACTCTGCTTTTTTTAATGGATAAATTCTAGTGCCGATATACTCATAGCATAACGTTGATCAGTTTTTGATGGCACAATTTCTCCAACATATAAAGGTTCAAATGTGTATAAATCGTAAGCAAACAAGGCAGCCTTAGTTTCTATTTCATCATTTACAGCAGTGAAATATAAAATATCTTTTTCGATTACTGTGTTATCAACAAAATGATACTCATCTAAATGAATATGTTCAGTAAATTTTTCTTCTGTAAGGGAATAGAAGTCTACAGATGATTTTCCGTTCTCATAATTTACAAAAATGAGATAGTCATCTGCAACTGCTGCCAAGTCCCCTTCTGAAACATCTAGTACTTGCTTTTCATTATTTCCTGAGAAATAAATCACTTTCTCTAGTTCTCTTTCATGTTCACCCCAATAATAAAGTGCCATAGCCGCTTGACTTCCTTCTTCATTATGAACAAAGTCAACTTCATAATTTTCTTCCCCTGTCCCATCATCAGAAATATGAGCAAGTTCTTGACTGTCAATGACGCGTTCTTCTTCCATATCTATAGTAAGGAGGTGAATATCTTCATCATAAAGGTCTTCTGTCGCATTATAATCTGTCACCGTTAAATATAAGTAATCTTCGACTATTAGCATCTGGTCTAATGTAATATCATTTAATTGTAAGTCTTCTTTTACATTCAAGGTGAATTCTTTATACTCATCTTTTTTCCGGTCTTTAATATCAACTTTCAGCTCATTGTAATTGTACCAAACTCCCGAAAAACTCAATGTGATGAAAGCTGCGTAATCTTCATTTATATCGTACAAGTCATCGAAAGACTTTTGGCGCATAAAATTTTTGTCTTCCTTTTTCAGCTTTTCAATCGCATTAGGCAAATACTGATAAGCTTCCTGTTTATAAAATGGCAGGAGTTCAAATTTTTCAAAGGATTGTTCTGTTAATTTAAATTCAGTATAAGTATTATATTGCATATCATATGTATCACCAATCACTTGTAAGTCATCTAGAAGAGATGAATCACCTTCGACTGTATTAAAGCTATATTGTGGCAGTTCTTTAATCGGACGATCTTTCTGTAAGGTAAATGTAATAAACAAAACAATTATGCCTGTTAATGTCAATGTTAATTTCCAATATTTTTTCATACTTTCCCTCCTCACACAGTAATTTTTCTTTTCATTAAATGACGGTTCCAAATAAATGTAATCAATGTCAAAATAAGCCATGCCAGTATAGCAATGATAACTAGCTCTGTTTTATAAAAATATGGATAAGGGTTAAAAATGTACTGATGAACGATAAATCCGATTATTAGCGAAGCAATAACAAATAAGTATAATCCCCCAATTAAAAGGCCTACAAATTTATAACTTCTTTCCAATAAAATAAGGGTAAACATCATCATTACAAATAAAGTACCGATGAGATAAGCACTGATAAATAATAAGGTATCTGGCGCTAAAATAACTTGTAAAGATGATTGACTAATCATATCTGATGGATTTAATGACCCAATATATTGGCTCGGTAAAATAAGCTTTGCAACAATAGCATAAATATATAAATATAAGTATTGGATAAAAGCTAGGCTCAAGACAGTAATCATGATCGTTAATAACTTAGCATAATAGATGGTCATTCGTGATTGGGGCAACATCATCAAACGGTACATAAAGGTATTTTTCCCTGCCCAATCACGATACCAAATAAAGAAGATAGAAAATAAGATGACCCCCGCGCATATGCCTACCGGTAAGAAAAACAAATTGTTTAATGTAATATAATAAGCTTCAAATAGTCCATAGGTTTCAACAATTTCTTGCAAGGTCATCCCTTCACGTAAATTGGATTCAATGACACTCTCCTTATAACTTATCGTTGAGATAATAACCGAGATGAGTTGAATACCAAAGACACCGATTGATAAACCAACTAACAACTTAAAAATACGATTAAATTCAAAATTGAGTAAACGAAACATTAAACAAGCACCTCCCGCATCACATCAACAATGGATTTTCCTTGTTCTTCACGCATTTGCTCAACATTAAACTGATTCACAACGAAGCCATTATTTAGCAGGACAACTTCATCGATTAAGTATTCAATATCATGTATCTCATGAGTCGTTAAAATAACACCACGCCCTTCTACTAAATCAGTTGTAAAGACATTAGCTATTTGCTCTCGACTAAACATATCGATCCCTGAAAAAGGCTCATCAAGCAGGATATAATCCACATCCAAAGCTAAACCAAATAACATGTTAGCTTTTGCTAAATTTCCTTTAGATAAGTTCTTCAACCTCTCATTCTTATCTAATTTAAAAAACGTTAATAACTCATCTGCCCGCTGATCATTCCAACTTTTATAAAAGTCACGCATGAATTGAAATACATCTTTAATTTTCATATGTAGCGGCATAGTCAATACATCTGGGACATATGCTACTTTTTCATACATTGCTTCTGTAAATTGATGGCCGTCAATAAGTATCTCTCCACGATTAACCGACATTAAGTTCATAATACTTTTTAAAATCGTCGTTTTACCTGAACCATTAATACCTATCAAACATGTAATGTGCCCTTCTTTAGCATGAAAGGAAATATCTTTTAATACTGTTTTACGACCAAACTTCTTTTGAATATGTTTTACTTCTATCATTTTGTCACCTTCTTCATTGATATTTTTGCTTTACAAGCTGTAATAAATCTTCTAAGGGCACGTTAACCGATTGTACCGTCTCAATTAGCTCATCGACAGCGTCATTAATTAACTCTTCTCGTAACTGTTTAATGATTTGTTTATCCGATGTTACTTTACTTGGCAGATTTCTTTCTGTGACAATCAAACCCGTCTCCTCCATTTCTTTAAAAGCCCTTTGAACTGTGTTTGGATTTATTTTTAATCGACTGGCTAATTCTCTTCTTGAAGGTAATTCCTCTCCAAGCGCCATCTCTTCACTCGTTATTACTTGCTTAAAATAATCGATCAACTGCAAATATACTGGTGTCCGATTATCAAATTTCAAATCCATGATGTCACCTCTTCCACTCGACTGTATTATTCACTTAATACACTTACTGTATTATATGACTAATACACTTTGGTTGTCAACATCTTCTATTAAAGCATGGTAAAATATGTACATATGATTAAATGTGGAGGCCAAAATAATGAAGCTATATTCTTGGAATGTAAATGGATTACGTGCAGCTGTTAGAAAGGGTTTTATACCTTATTTCGAAAAGGTAAATGCTCATATATTTGCTCTACAAGAAATTAAATTACAGGAGGGACAAATTAAGTTAGATTTAGAAGGTTATTATCAATATTGGAATTATGCTCAGAAAAAGGGATATGCGGGAACGGCCATTTTCTCTAAAGAGCAAGCAATTTCCGTACAATATGGTGTTGATGGTAATAACATTGACCAAGAGGGACGTGTCTTAAGCTTAGAGTTTGATGACTTTTATTTTGTTAACTGTTATTCACCCAATTCGCAGCGTGATTTAAAAAGATTAACCTATCGCCTTGAATGGGAAGATAGACTTTACAATCATATACATGCCTTAGAAAAAGAAAAACCGGTTATTATATGCGGTGATTTAAATGTTGCTCATCAAGCTATTGACCTTAAAAATGATAAAGCCAATAAAGGTAATTCAGGATTCACAAATGAAGAGCGAAACAAATTATCTCGCCTATTGGAAAGTGGCTTTATCGATAGCTTCCGCTATTTTTATCCAGATGAACATGACTGGTATACATGGTGGTCATACATGAAAACGGTTCGCGATCGGAATATTGGTTGGCGAATTGACTACTTTATTGTTTCTAAACAATTGGAAACTCAACTCGAAAATGCTCTTATTCATTCAAATATCCTCGGCAGTGATCATTGTCCCATCTCTTTAATAATAAAGAATAAGTGAGTTCAGTTAAATTGAACTCACTTTATTTTATCCCAATTGATTATATTTTCTAAAAGAAGAGCTAACAAAACCCCTACTAAGAGTCCATTGCTCAGGAAAGGTCTCAATATAGTTGGAATTGTATCAAAGTAATAGTCGGGAAAGGTCATCAAAATCATCCCAACAAATGCTGGGATAGCAACTCGGTACACATTTAATGTATTAAATGATACATCTTGGAAATATGATAAAGCCGTCCCAAAAAACTGTAAATAGGCAACAAATAGGACCGCACTTCCGATGCTCAAAGGCATTGTCGCAAAAAAAGCCCCTACAGGCGGAATGACCCCTAATAAAAAGAACAGAAAACTACCGATTAAGAAAGGTGTCCGTTCATATATATTCGTTTGTTTTAAGAAGCCTAAAGAAGATACATAAGGTGCATAGGGGACTAAACCAAAGATACCTGCAAATATTGAGGCTAATCCGGTAATTTGAAATGATGCTAAATAATCTCTTTTCCTACTATTTTCCTGATATATCGTAGCCGCCCCTTTAATTGAAACAAATGTATTTGAAAAATTAAGGAGGCCAGCAATGATAAGTGTTAAAATAATACCGAGATCCCAACTCAGGCTCCCTAAAGGAAATAAGACAATTTGAAAACCTTCACTTTGCATATGACTAGCTTGACCAAACAATAATACATATAAGCCCCAACCAACCAACATTCCAATTAAAATAGCAAAACTACGGATTTTCGAGCTCGACTTAATACTTAGAATAATAACAAACATAACGATAGCAATCGATAAACCAGCAATGGGAAGCTGGATAGTATGTTCACCTTCATTCCCAAATGGAATACCTAACATTCCTTTTAGAAATATTTGAATAAGTGTCATCCCTAATAAAAGCATAAAAACACCCATAACAGATGGTTTAAACCATCTGGCAATCACTGGTCCAGCACCAACAAGTCCAATAACCATCGTTAATAGACCAGATAAAATAACTCCTACTGCTATACTCCCACCAACAACTGTTAAAGGGGTACCTTGTGCGGCTGCAATCGATACTAGCGTTAAATAAATACCCCACCACAAACCTGATTGCCCTTCTAAAATAGGCTTGCGATGGCCAAATAACCCTTGAGCTAAACTAGCTAATCCCGTCACAACAAATGACATTTGCATAATAGAAATAGTCTTTTCATGTGGCAAATCAAAAGCAGCACTAACTGTTATTGGGATGATAATAATATTGGCAAAAATAAAAAAGAACCATTGGACACCTGCTATCCAATGCCGTTTATTAAAATGCGCTTGCAACTTCATCACCTTTCTCTCTCTATGACATATTTTACCACATCTCTTTTTATAGGTTAATGCATAATTTACTTTTATTGAAACAAATTAACAGTATCAATAAAAGGAGGATATATGATGAAACACATTTCAGATGAAGTCGCAAATTCCTTTGGTGGGCATGAATTAATGATGACAAAAGAGGCGATTGGATCTATTGTTGGAACGTTAGAACATTTACATCTATGCAAAAAGGATGTGCAAGACAAACAATTATTAGACATATTAATTAGCCAAACAGGCTATTTAACACAGGTGTATAATTTAATTTTACATGTTTGTCATTCAGCTCAAGAACCAAAAGCTAAATTAGAAGCATATATGATGCACACAAACAATAATATGACCACCTTTGGTTTAACTGAGAAGGACCCATCCACTCCAATCATGACTTTAGATCAGGTGGATGATCAAATTGTAAGCACAGCCCTCTTAAGTCATTTGAAAGGTATTGCTACAATCCTGACGACAGCATCTATTGAAGCTACTCATCCAGTCTTAAGACGCTTACTTGCAGACAGTATTCACAATATAATAGAAATGGCTTTTGAAATTTATTTATATCAAAACGAAAAAGGTTATTATGAAGTTCCACAATATAATAGTGCAGATATGAAGCAATTAATCATTAACTTTGGCTTACCTATTCAAACACCATAAAGCATTGCTTCAGCATCCAATAAAACATCTTATTCGGCCAATAAGATGTTTTTTTATTTTGTCAAAGGGTAATTAAGTTGATAACGCATACAATATGTCATATTTGCAAACACTATTGCATTTATGTTAAATGTTTAGTAAAATTAATATTTGTCCAACAAAAGAATAACAATATATATGAGGTGAAAGAATATGAAGAAGATTATTTCTTCAAAATTAGGCTTTTTTAGTATTGCTGCCATTTTATTATGGTTAAAATCCTACCTTGCTTACCTAGTAGAGTTTAACTTGGACATTCAAAATAGTATGCAACAATTTTTGTTATTAATAAACCCAATTAGTTCAATGCTTGTCTTTTTAGGTATCGCATTATTTGCTAAAGGACGTAATTTAGGTCGTTACATTATTGGAATATACACAATTATGACCATATTTTTATATGCAAACGTCGTATTCTATCGATTTAATAGTGATTTCATTACATTACCCGTACTAACACAAACAGGTAACTTTGGAAGTTTAGGAAGTAGCATTATATCATTAATGCACTGGACAGACTTCCTATACTTTATTGATATCGCATTATTAATCGGACTATACATCTATAGTAAATCAAACTGGACTTTAACACGTTTGAACTGGAAAGTTCCAGCACTTGTTATGGCAACAGGTGTACTTGTCTTTACAGTAAATTTAAGCTTAGCTGAAGCAGATCGTCCACAATTATTAAAACGTACATTCGATCGAAATTACATTGTAAAGTATTTAGGTGCTTATAACTTCGCTGTCTATGATACGATTCAAAACATTAAATCTTCTACTGAGCGTGTTATGGCAGACAGTAGTGATGTAGCAGAAGTTAAAAACTATACTGATAATAAATATAAAGGATATAATGAAGAACTCTTTGGTGTTGCTGAAGGGAAGAACATTATTAAAATCCACTTAGAGTCATTTCACTCTTTCTTAATAGACTTTGAAGTACATGGTGAAGAAGTGACGCCATTTTTAAACAGTTTAGTAAACAATCCCGAAGAAGATTATACCTACTATGAGAACTTTTTCCATCAAACGGAACAAGGAAAAACAGCTGATGCTGAATTAATTATGGATACATCTTTATACGGATTACCACAAGGTAGTGCTTTTGTAACAAAAGGTAAAAACACTTACCAGTCACTACCAGCTATTTTGAACCAAGAACAAGGATATTCAAGCGCAGTATTCCATGGTGATGGGAAATCATTTTGGAATCGTGACGAAATTTATAAAGAGTTTGGAATCGATTATTTCATTCATGAAGATTACTATGATATGAGTGAAGAACAAGTAATAGGATATGGATTAAAAGATAAACCCTTCTTTGAAGAATCCATGCCTATTTTAGAATCTCTACCAGAGCCATTTTATGCACATATGATGACATTGACACACCACCATCCTTATTTAATCGATGAAGAGGATGCAACGATTGATCCGACTGATACAGGTGATGGGTCTGTTGACCGTTATTTCCAAACGGCACGTTATTTAGATGAAGCATTAGAACAGTTCTTTGATGATTTAAAAGAAGCAGATTTATATGATGACTCCGTCATTTTAATCTACGGTGATCATTACGGTATTTCAGATAATCACTTCCGTGCATTGAGTGAAGTGTTTGATGAAGAAATGACAAATTATAAGTATGCGAACTTACAACGCGTTCCATTACTCATTAAGGTGCCTGGTGTTGAAGGAGAAGGAACGATTTCTGAATACGCTGGTCAAATTGATGTTATGCCTACTATGCTACACTTAGCAGGTATTAATTCACAAGACTACATTTTGTTCGGAACCGATTTATTCTCTGATATGACAGACCGAGTCGTACCATTTAGAAATGGGGACTTTTTCACAGAAGATTATGCAATGGTTAAAGGTGTCTTCTATGACAACAAGACAGGCGAAGAAATTGAAGAAACACCTGAACTTATTGAACTTCGTGAACAGGTAGAAAAGGAATTGAGTTTGTCTGATAAAATCCTACAAGGAGACTTACTTCGCTTCCATGAACCAAATGATAATTGGACACCAGTTGATGCTAAAGACTACTTCTATGACGACCAGCAGTTATACATTCCATTCAACTTGATGGATAAATGGTTACCTGAAGAAGAAGATTCTGAGGATAACGACAACGATAATCATTTAAATGACAATGAATAAATGAAAAGTAAGCAGCACATCTTCCCAGGAAGGTGTGCTGCTTTTTAATAAAAAAATAGCGGAAAGGATTACTCCTTTTCCGCTATACATATGATTATACTGAGCTTGGATTGGCTAAGCGTTGTATTAACCCGAGTTTGTCAATGTCAATATTCCCACCACTAACGATAATACCACAATGCCGAGACTTAATTTGATCGCTATGAGCGAATAAAGCTGCAAGTGCTGTTGCACCCGCTCCTTCCATTAATGTCTTATTTCTTTCGAGCATATATAAAATAGCATCAGCAATTTCTTGCTCACTAACCGTTATAATATCATCAACATATTGTTCGATTAATGGGTAGGTTAACTCTCCTGGCTTCTTGACAGCAATCCCTTCAGCAATCGTTTCTGGATTATATACTTGTGATGGTGTTTGACCATAAAACTTGTCTCGAGTTGAAGCAATTTGCTCTGCTTGTACACCTATAATACGAATATTACGGTTTACATGTTTTGCAGCTACTGCAATTCCGCTTATTAATCCCCCGCCACCAATTGGGACAATAAATGTATCGATTCGGTCTTCTTGTCGTAACATTTCCATAGCAATCGTACCTTGACCAGCCATAATATCATAGTCATCAAAGGGATGAACGTAAGTTGCACCCGTTTCTTTTTGACGCTCCATCGATGCTTCATAAGCTTCTTGAAATGAACTCCCGACTAAGACGACTTCTGCACCATAATTTTGAGTCGCCTCTACTTTACTATGTGGAGTTAACTCCGGCATAAAGATTACTGCTTTTACCCCTAGTTTTCGTGATGCATATGCTACACCTTGGGCATGATTTCCTGCTGAAGCAGTAATGACTCCGCGTTCCAATTGTTCATTCGACAATTGCATTAACTTAAATGTGGCACCACGAAATTTAAATGCACCTGTCTTTTGTTGGTTTTCCATTTTGAAATAAACTTTTTTATCAACGATACTATTAGTCGTCTCTGACGTAATCAATGGTGTTCGATGTACAATTGGCTTTAACTTTTCCAAAGCTTTATAAATTTTCTCACCTGTTAACAAATCCCCAATCGGTCCACGCTCCCTAGATTCTGTTTATCACTATAGTTTTGATTGTTCAAATTGCGTTATCTTATCTTCCAATTGTAAAGTTAACGCGATTTCATCCCAACCATTTATTAAATTTTGACGGTGATATTCTGGGATATCAAAAGCCACTTCTACCCCTGTTTCGTCTGTAATTGTTTTTGTTTCTAAATTAACCGCTAATTGTAACTTACCAGTCTTTGCTCTTTCCATCCAAGCATCGATTTGTTCTTCATTCACTTTAATCGGCACTAAGCCATTCTTAAATGAATTATTATAGAAAATATCTGCAAAGCTTGGTGCCAATATAACTTTAAAACCATAATCCAATAACGACCAAGGTGCATGTTCACGTGATGAACCACACCCAAAGTTATCACGTGTGATTAAAATAGATGCTTCATTATATTTTTCATCATTTAACGGAAAATCTTGCCTTTTATTTCCATCATCATCAAAACGCCAATGATAAAATAAAAATTGGCCAAATCCTGTTCGTTCAATTCTTTTTAAAAACTGCTTTGGAATAATTTGGTCTGTATCAATATTTGAACGATCAATTGGACAGACGATTCCTTTATGTTGTTTAATAGGTTCCATTTACCGTCCTCCTCTATCTTACACTATTTATACATTAAATGTTAACTGTTTCATAATGGCGCACATCAACAAAACGCCCTTCAATCGCTGCAGCAGCTGCCATTTCTGGACTAACTAAGTGTGTACGTGCACCGTTTCCTTGTCTTCCTTCGAAGTTTCGATTTGATGTTGAAGCACATCTTCCTCCTGGCGGGACGATATCATCATTCATTCCTAAACACATACTACAACCTGCATCTCGCCACTCAAATCCTGCTTCTTTAAATACTTCATCCAAACCAATTTTTTCTGCTTCCATTTTCACTAAAAATGACCCTGGTACAACAATCGCTTTTATACCATCTTTTACTTTTTTACCTTTTATAATTGATGCTGCTTTTTTCAAGTCATTTAGGCGTGAGTTTGTACATGAACCTATAAAGACGTGATCGACTTCAATCGATGTCATTGGCTGACCTTCTTCAAGCCCCATGTATGTTAATGCCAGTTTGACCTCTTCTTTATTATCAACTTCAGATAACTTAGGCGTTGCCCCACTTACTGGAACGCCCATACCTGGATTTGTTCCCCAAGTGACTTGTGGCTCCACTTCAGCTGCATCAATTGTTAATGTTTTATCATAAGTTGCCTCTTCATCAGTTGCTAAACTTAACCATTCTTTAGCAGCCGCTTCAAAATCTTCACCTTGAGGGACTTCACGACGACCACGTAAAAACTCAACTGTCGTTTCATCTGGGCTGATTAGGCCTGCACGTGCTCCAGCCTCAATCGACATATTACAAACAGTCATTCGCTCTTCCATCGTCATATTACGAATAGCATCACCGGTATATTCAACAATGTAGCCTGTCCCCATATTCACGCCATACTTAGCGATAATAGCTAAAATAAGGTCTTTTGCTGTTACACCTGGCTTTAAATGACCTTCTACTTTTAAGTTTAACGTCTTTGGTTTGTTTTGCCATAATGTTTGCGTTGCAAAAACATGTTCAACCTCACTTGTTCCTATTCCAAAAGCAATCGCCCCAAAGGCACCGTGTGTCGATGTATGACTATCACCACATACAATTGTCTTCCCAGGTTGTGTTAGCCCTAACTGTGGTCCAATAACGTGGACAATTCCCTGGTCTGGGTGATACATATCAGCTAATTCTACGCCAAAGTCTTTACAGTTCTTCTCTAACGTTTCCATTTGTAGTTTTGAAATAGGGTCTTTAATCGTCTCACGGTTGATGGTTGGCACGTTATGATCCATCGTTGCAAATGTTAAGTCCGGACGTCTCACCTTTCGATTCGTTAGACGTAACCCTTCAAAAGCCTGGGGGGAGGTTACTTCGTGTATTAAATGTAAGTCAATATAGATTAAATCTGGTTTTCCTTCTTCTTCATGAACAACGTGTTTTTCCCACACTTTTTCAATAATCGTTTTTGGTTTAGCCATCTCTACACCTCCGAATAAATCAATGGCAATTATAGATTATCAATGACAACTGCTGTCATTTCTTTCGTTCCTACTTGTTTTCCATCTTCTATTTTCAAGTCACCTGTATGGTATCCTTGTTCTAAACTTAGTTCAACAGCTCTTTCAATTGCTTCAGCTTCTTCATTTAAATCAAATGCATAACGAAGCATCATAGCAGCTGACAAGATCATGCCTAATGGATTGGCAATTCCTTTTCCTGCAATATCTGGAGCCGATCCATGAATCGGTTCATATAACCCGATTGTATCTGACAAACTAGCAGATGGTAACATACCGATTGAGCCTGTTAAAACTGAACCAGCATCACTTAAAATATCACCAAATAAATTTTCTGTTACTATCACGTCAAAATGTGTTGGATCCGTAATCAGTTTCATGGCTGCTGAATCTACTAACATATGTTCAACTTCTACTTCTGGGTAATCTTTCTTTTTCTCTTCAACAATCTCTCGCCACATACGACTTGACTCTAACACATTCGCTTTATCAACAGATGTTAATTTTTTACGGCGCAATTGAGCACTTTCAAAACCTTTTTCGACGATGCGCTCTATTTCTTCGCGTGTATAATAAAGGGTATCAACAACTACATTTCCATCATCTCTACGCTCACTTGGCTTTCCAAAGTATAAGCCCCCTGTTAATTCACGTACGACATAAATGTCACTGCCATTTACGACAGATTCCTTTAGTGGTGAAGCATGTAATAAAGGCTTAAATCCTTTAATCGGTCTAATATTAGCATATAAATTTAAAGCTTTACGAATTTTTAATAAACCTTGTTCAGGACGTAGGTGTGTTGGGACCTTATCCCATTTTTCTCCGCCAATCGCCCCTAACAAAACCGCATCCGCCTTTAAGCAAGCTTCAATTGTTTCATCCCTTAATGGGAGGCCATGTTTATCATAAGCGGCCCCACCGAAGTCATGCTGTTCGAAGTTAAATTGATGCCCATATTTTTGACTTACTTTATGGAGAACTTCGATAGCAGATTCAACTATTTCTGGACCTATTCCATCCCCTGGTAATACAATGATTTTCTTTTCCATATTATTTATCCCTCACATGTAACGGTTCCATTATTTAAAAACGACTTTGGGTGGCAATCGTTTGCTTATAACTAGCAAACGATCTCCATTTTAAGCAAGCTCCCAAAGCGTTTTTCTCTCTACTATTAAGATGTTATCATTTATTTTAATGGATTTTTAACAAATGGCATTAAATCACGTAACTCTCTACCGACAACCTCAATTGGATGTTGGTTTTCACGGTTATTAATGGCATTAAATTGTGGACGATTTGCTTGGTTCTCCGAAATCCACTCTTTAGCAAACTTTCCTGTTTGAATATCTGTTAATACGTCTTTCATACGGTCTTTTGTCTCGTCTGTAATAACACGTGGTCCTGAGACGAAGTCTCCCCATTGTGCTGTATCTGAGATAGAATAACGCATATTTTCTAGTCCACCTTCGTATAAAAGGTCAACAATTAACTTTAATTCATGTAAACACTCGAAATAAGCTACTTCTGGTTGGTATCCTGCTTCAACTAATGTTTCAAAACCTGCTTTTACTAATGCAGTTGTTCCTCCACATAATACTGCTTGTTCACCAAATAAATCTGTTTCAGTTTCCTCTTGGAAAGTCGTTTCTAATACACCTGCACGCGCTCCACCTACACCTGCTGCATAAGCTAAAGCTGTCTCACGTGCTTTGCCAGTATGATCTTGGAAAATACCATATAAAGCTGGAACTCCAAAACCTTCTTCATAAGTACGGCGGACTAAGTGTCCCGGTCCTTTTGGAGCTACTAAAAACACATCAACATGAGCTGGCGGTACAATTTGTGAAAAGTGTACGTTAAATCCATGAGCAAACGCTAATGCTGCCCCTTCTTTTAAGTTATCTTTAATTTCATTTTCATATACTTTTGCTTGTGCTTCATCTGGTAATAGATTCATAACGATATCTGCGTCTTTTACAGCTTCAGCAACGTCTAGTGTTGTAAATCCATCATCTGCTGCCTTTTGCTGAGAACCTCCTGGACGGATACCAATAACAACGTCAAATCCACTATCACGAAGGTTTAATGCGTGAGCATGTCCTTGTGAACCATATCCAATAATTGCAATTTTTTTCCCTTGTAATACCTCTTTGTTAATATCTTTCTCGTAAAGTACTTTAGCCATGAATGAATTCTCCTCTTTTTATAGATTATTTTATATTATTTATACTGAAAACTTATTAATGTCGACTAATTGTGTCGGCTGGTGCCCTCTTAAAAAGGCTGTCACACCTGTTTTTGCTAGTTCTTTAATGCCATAAGGGCGTAATAATTCAATTAAAGCATCAATCTTACCTGGTTTACCTGTTACTTGAATCGACATACTTTCTTTACTAATGTCGATGATAATTGCTCTAAATGGTGCGATAAGCCCTTGAATTTCAGCACTTTGCTGAGGTGTACTCGCTACTTTAATCAAAGCTAGTTCACGAGCAACAATCGACTTATCTGTAATATCGGAAACTTTAATGACATCAATTTGCTTATTAAGTTGTTTTGTTAATTGCTCAATTTTTTGATGATCATTTACTTCAACAACTAAAGTCATTTTAGAAACACCTGGTGTTTCCGTTTCACCTACCGAGATACTTTCAATATTAAACTGTCTACGCTGTAACATCCCCGTCACTCGGTTTAATACACCACTACGATTTTGCACCGTTAGTGTGATAATACGCTTCATTTTTTCACCCCTACCATTTGATGGATTCCCTTACCAGGTGCAACCATCGGAAATACTTTTTCTGAACGGACAATTCTAAAGTCTGCTACGACAGGTCCGTCATAAGCGAATATTTCTTTTAATGCTTCTTCTACATCTTCATCTTTTTCTACTTTCATGCCTTTAATGCCATAGCTATCTGCTAGCTTAACAAAGTCTGGCGCTTCATCTAATAATGACTCAGAATAACGCTCATCATAAAACGTTTCCTGCCACTGCCTTACCATACCTAATGCATTATTATTTAAAATAATAACTTTTACAGGTAATTTCCACTGTTTTAATAAGATTAATTCTTGTAAGTTCATTTGGAAGCCACCATCACCATTGATTGAGACAACAAGCTCATCAGGTCTACCTAACTGTGCTCCAATCGCTGACGGGAATCCGAATCCCATCGAACCTAAGCCACCTGAAGTAACCCATTTATGTGGTTCATTTTGTGTATAATATTGAGCAGCCCACATTTGGTGTTGACCAACATCGGTCGTTACAATTGCTTTTCCATCAGATAATTCTTTTATTTTTTGAATGAGCCACTGTGGTGAAATAGCTTCTTCTGAATGTTCATGCCATAATGGATATTTCTCTTTATTTGCTTCAATCGTACGATGCCATTCTTCATGCTTAGGTTGCTGAATGTCTTTTGACAAAATTGCTTGTAATGCTAGTTTCGCATCTGCTACTACTGGTATTTCAGTCACAACGTTTTTCCCAATCTCTGCTGGGTCGATATCAATGTGAGCTACTTTTGCTTTTGGTGCAAAATGCTCTAACTTCCCTGTTAATCTATCGTCAAAACGAGCACCGATATTAATTAATAAATCAGCATTATATAAAGCCATATTTGCTGTATATGTTCCATGCATCCCACCCATTCCTATAAACAATGGGTCATTGCCTGGAAAACCACCTAACCCTAATAAGGTGTTAACTACCGGTATGTTATACTTGTGAGCAAATTCTTTTAATTCATCATTCGCCTTAGCAAATAAAACGCCGGCCCCTGCTAAAATAACAGGCTGTTTCGCTTGCTCCAAGGCATTAGCTAGCTTTTTAATTTGCATTGGATTTGGCTTTGTTGTTGGTTGATATCCAGGTAGATTAAATGTCGTATCGAAGTTCGTTTCCGTGACGTTCTCCGAAATATTTTTTGGAATATCAATGACAACTGGCCCTGGTCTTCCTGTTGTTGCTATATGGAATGCTTCTTTTACGATTCTTGGTAAATCGAGTATATTATCAACTTGATAGTTATATTTTGTAATTGGTGTTGTAATGCCTAAAACGTCCGCTTCTTGGAATGCATCTGTCCCAATAACTTGATCAGCTACTTGACCTGTAAAAATGACCAATGGTAATGAGTCCATCATCGCATCAGTAATACCTGTTATTAAATTTGTCGCTCCTGGTCCTGATGTCGCAATGACAACTCCTGGTTTACCTGTCACTCTCGCATATCCTTCAGCAGCAAAGATTGAACCTTGCTCATGTCTAGATAATACGTGTTTAAATGATGCCTCACTTCGGTAAAGTGCATCATAAATCGGTAAAACAGCTCCTCCAGGATATCCAAATATCGTATCAACATTTTCAGCGGCTAAAGACTCCATCAAAATGTCGGCTCCTGTCTTTGGCTTGCGGTCTTGTTTAGGGCTGTTTTGTGCCTCTACTTTCACTGTTAATTCCTCCTTCAAAATAAAAACATACTACTGACTTAGGGACGTTTCGTTACTCTTCTGCCATGAATTTCACAATAATCTTAAACATTCATAGTTTTTAGAATATTTAGATTACAGAGAATAAAATTAAAAAACTCTTCTCTCCTCAAAATTCACATCTGTAAATTTTGGGGAGAAAAGAGTTTGCTTTTCACGGTACCACCCAACATTTATAGATTCCCTTACGGAAACCTACCTCATGAACTACTTTCATAGTCCCACTTTTGATAACAGGTGATTTGTACACCTGACTATGCCTAATATGAATCCAGTTCAGCATAGCACTCAGGGACGATGTCGGTTCGGATGTATTTCTAGGCTTCCAGCAACCCTAGATCTCTGTTAATACATTGGGTCCTCACTTTTGTTCCCATCAACGTGTTTAAATATTAAAAATATAATGTATTTTCTATTATACACACTCTCATGATAAAAAGACAGTGAAATCGTGTAATTTTTTAGAAAATTTTACAAACAACTAAAGATTCTGTCTTTTCAAACGAAGAATTATCTTTTTATTGTTGACGACAATCATACAATGTTTTGGAATGAGAGTCAATCATTTTGCTATAAAAATAAAAGATAGACGAATTTTTCACTCGTCTATCTTTACAAAAACACCTTATTTTGTTCCAAATAAACGATCGCCTGCATCACCTAAGCCAGGGATAATATAACCATGTTCATCTAGTTTTTCATCTAAGGCACATGTATATATGTCTACGTCAGGATGGTTTTGTTGAACAAGTTCAACACCTTCTGGTGCAGCAACGATACACATTAATTTAATTGACTTACAGCCTCGCTTTTTTAATGATTCAATCGCATCATTGGCAGAACCACCCGTTGCAAGCATCGGGTCTAATAAAATTAAAGTTCTTTCTTCAACATCTGTTGGTAGTTTAACGTAATACTCTACCGGTGTTAATGTCTCAGGGTCACGATATAAACCAATATGTCCTACTTTTGCTGCGGGTAAAAGCTGTAACATCCCGTCTACCATGCCTAATCCTGCACGCAAAATTGGGACGAGCCCTATCTTTTTCCCTGATAATATTTGAGTTTTGCATGATGTAACAGGTGTTTGAATCTCAATTTCCTGTGTTGGCATATGACGGGTAATTTCAAATCCCATTAACATGGATAACTCATTAACAAGCTCTCTAAATTGCTTTGTTCCTGTCTTTTCATTTCTAACGTAAGTTAATTTGTGTTGTATGAGTGGGTGATCCAAAATATGTAGTTTACTCATCGCCCATTCTCCTTTCTCCTGTCGTCATTTAAAAGCAAGAAAAGATAGAGACATCTCTAATCGATGCCTCTACCCTGAAACATGTCAATTATTTGTTTGGATATAATGGATATTTATCTGTTAAAGCTTGCACACGCTCTTCCGCTTCTTTTAAGACTGCTTCATTTTCAATATCTTTTAAGATAAGTGCCATAATTTTAGCAACTTCTTTTACATCGTCTTCTTTTAAGCCACGTGTAGTGATCGCTGCTGTTCCAATACGAACACCACTTGTGACAAATGGGCTTTCTTTATCAAATGGAATTGTATTTTTATTTGTCGTAATACGAACAGAGTCAAGAACTTCTTCTGCTACTTTTCCAGTTAATCCAAGTGGGGATACATCAATCAATAATAAATGGTTATCTGAACCACCTGAGACGATACGAATGCCGTCTTCTTCAAATTGTTCTGCCATTGCTTTAGCATTAGCAACCACTTGCTTTGAATATGCTTTAAACTCATCTGTCAATGCTTCCCCAAAAGCAACTGCTTTTGCAGCAATAATATGCATTAACGGTCCACCTTGCATACCTGGGAATACTTGCTTGTCAATTTCACGTGCAAACTCTTCACGACAAATAATCATCCCACCACGTGGTCCACGTAATGTTTTATGAGTTGTTGTTGTTACAAAATCAGAGTATGGAACTGGGTTTGGATGATCGCCAGCAGCAACTAAGCCAGCAATATGAGCCATATCAACCATTAAATATGCATCAACAGCGTCAGCGATTTCTCTAAATTTCTTAAAATCAATTGTACGTGAATAGGCACTTGCACCTGCTACAATTAACTTCGGTTTAACTTCTTTTGCTTGTTCTAACAAGGCATCATAATCAATACGTTCTGTTTCTGCATCGACACCATACTCAACAAAGTTGTAAAGTACACCACTAAAGTTTACAGGGCTACCATGTGTTAAGTGTCCACCTTGACTTAAATTCATTCCAAGAACTGTATCACCTGGCTTTAAGACAGAAAAGTAGACCGCCATATTCGCTTGTGCACCTGAGTGTGGTTGAACGTTAATATGATCTCCACCAAAGATTTCCTTAGCGCGATCACGTGCTAAATCTTCTACTACGTCTACATGTTCACATCCACCATAGTAACGGCGGCCAGGATACCCTTCCGCATACTTATTCGTCAATACTGAACCAGCGACCTCCATCACAGCCTCTGTTACAATATTCTCTGATGCAATCAATTCTAAATTATCGCGTTGACGTGTTAACTCTGCTTCAATTGCATTAAATACAGCTTGATCTGCTTCTTTCAAATGGCTCATTTGAATACCTCCTAAGTATTTATAACTTTTTCTAATCATATCATAACAAAAAGATTTTGTTTTTTACATTATTTGTATATTTCACTCATACTTTGCTCGTGCTCCGCCAATCAATTTTGGCCTTGTTCTAGCAGCCGTTAAACGAGCTGCACCAATATGATTTACTTGAAAACGAACAGGGACAGCCACTTTCTTCAAATGCATACCAATGAAGGTATCACCAATATCTATCCCTAGATGAGCTGCTACTTCTTCCACAACAACCGGATCTTTCATTTGATTATAAGCATAAGTTGCCATTGATCCACCGGCATCCTTTTGCGGAACAACCGATACTTCTTCATAGCCACAAGCTTGGGCAACTGACTTTTCTAATACGAGTGCACGATTTAAGTGCTCACAACATTGGAAAACTAAATGAAGACCATAATCTGTTAATCGCTCTAATTCCCCGTAAAGAATCTTGGCGACATCTTCACTGCCAAATGTGCCGATTTCTTCACCAATCACTTCACTTGTAGAACAACCAATCAAGAGCAACATATCTTTTTCTAAAAAGCCTGAAGCTATCCAATCATCAACAAGGACTTTTATATCTCGCTCGATCGCTTCCATTTGTTTCCTCCTCTGTGCATGATTATTTTTCTTCGTATTTCGAAATCTTATCTATACGGTTTTGGTGGCGTCCACCTTCAAACTCTGTCGTTAACCAAGTATAAACAATTTCACGTGCTAATCCAGGTCCAATCACACGCTCACCCATCGCTAAGACGTTCGAGTCGTTATGTTGGCGCGTTGCTTTTGCCGAAAAAACATCATGTGCAAGTGCACAACGAATGCCTTTTACTTTATTTGCCGAAATTGAAATCCCAATACCTGTTCCACAAATAAAAATACCACGATCAAATTCACCGCTTGCAACTCGTTCAGCAGCTGGTAAACCGTAATCAGGATAATCAACTGAGTTTGTACAGTCTGCTCCTGCGTCCTCATACTCATAACCTAACTCTTCCAATACTGACTTCACTTCATTACGCAAGATCATTCCAGCGTGGTCTCCAGTAATAATGATTTTCATTTTAATAGCACTCCTTTATTTTTTAAAAGCTCTTCACCTTTTATAACTTTGAAATTAATCGTTCAATTGCTTGATCTAAGACGTCATAAGTTTGACGATAAAGATCAATAGAACCACCAAACGGATCAACCACATCAACTGCTTGTCCATCATCAACGTACTCTAACAAAGTGAAAGTCTTGTCATTCGCCCTTTCATCTTGTAAGACAATTTGTAACTTATGTGCAGCTGTCATCGTTAAAATGATATCTGCCCATTCAATTAAGTCACTCGTTAACGGTTGGGACTGATGGTCATTTTGAATCGATTGTTCGTTTAAAACATGTACAGTCTGTCCACTCGCTTCAACACCGCTTTGTGCGAAAATGCCAGCCGATTTGACCTGGCCATTATAACCTTTATCCCGCAAGATTGCTTCTGCCATCGGACTACGACATGTATTCCCTGTACAAACGAATAATATGTTCATTTTTTCCTCCGTTTTATAAATGTTTATAGACACCTTTATTTTATCCAACAAATGGCCTGAATGCAATCATTCTTCGCTAATCAACCTCGATGAATTTAAGCAACTTCTTTAAAAAAAGACTAAGCTTACGCTTAGTCTTCCACATACAAATAAGTTGCCGCACGCTTTAGGCGATCGACAATTGCTTCTGATAGTGCATCTTCACCTTCAAGAACACAGTAAACAGCATCCACATCAGTCTTAGAGACATGACGTAAAACGTCATAAAGTCGTTTGGCCACCTCTTGATTAGACTGGCCAAGCTCGTAAGTTTTCTCTACTTCTAAAGTAGCCTTTTGATCTAATTGTAAAAAGCCTAAACGCCCGATGTGACGACTTTTCAACTTTTCACGAATAAAAGTTTGATCCTTACCGATAAACAAGTATAAAGGGACTTCAGGTGCATAATGCTTATACTTTGTACCTGGAGAAATTGGTGAATCGACTTGCTCCTGACTTGTTGTGTCAATCATTTGACCGGTCAATACTTTTTCAATGTCCTTTGCTGTGATTGTCCCTGGACGTAAAATAACAGGTGATGGGCCTGTACAATCAAGCACCGTCGACTCTAAACCTGTTTTGGCGTTGCCTCCATCAATCACACCTGCTATTTTGCCTTCCAAGTCATCGATCACATGTTGTGCAAGAGTTGGGCTCGGCTTACCAGATAAATTAGCACTCGGTGCAGCTAAGGGAAATGGACAGTGTTCAAGTAACCTTAAGGCTACAGGATGATCGGGAATACGGACACCGACGGTTGGTAGTCCCGCAGTGACAGAAGGAGCAACTTTACCGGTACTTTTTAAGACAAAGGTTATCGGTCCAGGCGAAAAGGCATCCATTAATTGGCTGACATAATCTGGAACATCTGTCACATATGGCTCAATCTGTTTCCACGATGCAAAGTGAACAATGAGTGGATTATCTGATGGTCTTCCTTTTGCCTTGTATATTTTCTCTATTGCTTTTTCATTCCTTGCATTTGCCCCAAGTCCATAAACCGTTTCTGTTGGGAAGGCCACTACCTCTCCACCCTTTAATTGTTCAATTGCTTCTATTAAATTATCATTGGCTAGCCATTTTCTTGTTCTCATAATTACTCCTCTTTTATTCACGCCTATCCTTTAAACCAGTCTAATAGAAAAAAGTGAAAGTCTTTTTCTTGTTCTTCATTTTCGTCTTCCATTGACTTCTCTTCTTCGTACTCTACAAAGCATAAGGATGGAAATAAAACACACCACCAATTATCACCTTTAGCCGCTCCAATCTCGACTAAAACCGCTTCATATAAGCCTGCTTGATAAACATAGTCCCCATATGTTTTCTCAGGAAAAGAAACATTTTTTGTAAAGGAAATTGTAAAATCATCATGATTTAATGTACGTGCAACAATTTCCTCTAAGTCATCCAAATGATCAGAAACAAGTTGTCTCGCTTCTTCAATCTCCTCTGCTTCATCTAATTTCTCAGCTAAGTATGCATTAATGGCATCCCGAACATGCAATTTTTCACGTTGATCTTGCTCTTCATTACTATTTGCTAAAATACGTAGTCGAATAGCCTCCTCTGGAATTAATGTTTCCTTTTCCGATTGGGCATGTGGAACCGTAATAAACAAACTACAAATAATCATAAATAAAGTCGTAACGACATAACGCATTTATATCCTCCTCACTATGAATCTATTTTCATTATGGGAGAATGGCTTTCATTTTATACCTTTATTTTTTAAAAGAACAATATACAACTCGATCATGTCCGCCAAAATCTTGAATGACGCCTGTTTCAGTGCAAGGGAGATTTTTTTCAAGTAAGTTTGTCACCTCTTGTGCTTGATTGTAACCAATTTCAAGTGCTAAATGAGCAGGATGTGGCCAGCCTTTGAGCTGATCGACAATGGCTTCATAGGCAACTAAACCAGTATCCCCTCCATATAATGCTAATGGCGGGTCGAAGTTCTTCACCGTGTCTGATAACTCTTCTTGCGCACCTAGTTCGATATAGGGCGGGTTTGAGACAATAAGGTTCGGATAAATCTTTTGCTCAAGCATACTTGATAAATAGTTAGCCTGCATAAATTCGACTTGAACATCATGCAACTGGGCGTTTTTACGAGCAACTTCTAAGGCTGCTTCACTTATATCTGTTGCATAAATCTTTACATCTTTAAGTTCTTTGGCAAGTGTAATCGCAATAATCCCGCTCCCAGTTCCTACATCTACTATAGTTACTGGTTCCTTTTGTTTGTTCACATAAGAAATAACATGTTCTACTAAAAACTCTGTATCAAAGCGTGGGATGAGTACATTTTCGTTCACAAAAAATGACCGGCCATAAAAGTAAGCTTGACCTAATATATGTTGTACAGGTTTGCCTGTTTCACCATATTCCTTCACATCACGGATGAAATGGGTTAACACTTCTCCTTCTACCTTGTCATGAAGGGTCATCATATAATCATGTTCATTCACATTAAAATGATGGAAAAGTAATAATTTCGCAACATGTTCATCACGATTTAATTTTTTTAAAAAAGAAGAAGCCCAATGAAGAGCTTCCGCTTGTGTTTTTACATTCATCTTATTCACCGATATGTGCTAACTTTTTTGTTTGATCTTCTAATAATAATGCATCAATAAACTCATCTAATTTTCCTTCTAGCACTTGATCTAATTTCTGAATCGTTAAGCCAATACGGTGGTCAGTAATTCTATTTTGTGGGAAATTATAGGTCCGAATACGCTCTGAGCGGTCTCCTGTTCCTACTGCTGATTTACGCGTCTGATCAAGTTCAGCCTTCGCCTCTTGTTCATACTTATCATAAAGGCGAGCACGTAAGACTTTAAATGCTTTTTCTCTGTTTTTAATTTGAGACTTTTCATCTTGACAAGATACGACAATGCCGGTTGGCATATGTGTTAACCTTACTGCAGAGTCAGTCATATTAACGTGTTGCCCACCTGCACCACTTGCACGGTAAGTATCAATTTTGACGTCTTCATTTTTCATTTCGATATCTACTTCTTCAGCTTCAGGTAATACCGCAACTGTAGCAGTTGATGTATGGACTCTTCCTTGAGTCTCAGTTTCAGGCACACGTTGAACACGATGGGCTCCGTTTTCAAACTTTAATTTAGAATAAGCGCCATTTCCGTGGATCATAAAAATAATTTCTTTATATCCACCAACACCTGTTGACGTTGATTCGATGACTTCTGTTTTCCAACGATTCGATTCGGCATATCGAGCATACATTCGATATAGATCACCCGCAAATAAAGCAGCTTCATCTCCGCCCGCTGCTGCACGGATTTCAACGATAACGTTTTTGTCATCATTTGGGTCTTTAGGCAATAATAATATTTTTAACTCTTCTTCTAAATTGACAATTTCACTTTCTAATTCCGATACTTCTTCCTTCACCATGTCGGCCATTTCTTTATCTAACTTTTCATTTAACATGTCACGTGCACCCGTTAACTCTTCATCAAACGTTTTATATTTACGGTAGGCCATGACAGCCTCCTCTAAATCTGATTGCTCTTTCGAATATTCACGTAATTTATTCGTATCGCTTATCACTTCTGAGTCACTTAACATTTCATTTAATTTATTATAACGCTCTTCTAGCGCCTGTAATCGTTCTAACATTAATCTTCCACCTCATTAATCAATCGACTTCTTCTTTATTATATAGTATATCAACTGATGAGTAAAATAGCTTTATGAATGGATTTTTTCCAATAAAAAACAGGCAAATAAGCTTGCCTGCATTTTATTACATATTATATTTTTTCTTGAAACGATCGATACGTCCACCTGCACGGTCTGCTTTTTGCTTACCTGTGTAGAATGGGTGTGTATCAGAGCTAATTTCAACACGGATAACTGGGTATTCATTCCCATCTTCCCATGCCATTGTTTCTTCAGAAGTTCTTGTTGAACCACTTAAGAATTTATAGTCTGATCCTGTATCAAGAAAAATTACTTTTTGATATGTTGGATGAATGTCCTTTTTCATTAGTTCCACCTCTTTTACCCAAAAAATTATTTTATGATTCAAATTATCATTAATCTTATCTCACATTTGAATATTATAACAAAGTTCACTTTAATATACAAGTCTTTTTACACTTTTACTTCTTTTGATTTTGCTTCTTTTTTGTTTCTTCTGATACGACTCCGATAAACTCTTCATTTGACTTCGTTTGTCGAATCTTTTTCATAAATCGCTCGATAAACTCTTGGCTATCTTGCATATGATTACGGATCTTCCACATAATATCAAGTTGTTCTTGTGATACGAGTAAATCTTCTTTTCGTGTACCAGAGTGCAAAATATCGATTGCCGGGAAAATACGGCGGTTAGCTAAGTTTCGATCTAAATGAAGTTCCATATTTCCTGTACCTTTAAACTCTTCATAAATAACATCGTCCATGCGTGATCCTGTATCAACAAGTGCTGTTGCTAAAATCGTTAAACTTCCACCCTCTTCTATATTACGGGCAGCACCGAAAAATCGTTTCGGACGGTGGAAAGCAGCCGGATCAATACCACCTGATAAGGTTCGCCCACTTGGTGGAATAACTAAGTTGTAAGCACGCGCAAGTCTTGTAATACTGTCCATTAAAACAATCACATCACGTTTATGTTCTACAAGGCGCATCGCGCGATCTAAAACAAGTTCAGCGACTTTAACATGGTTTTCTGGCAGTTCATCAAATGTCGAGCTAACAACATCGACTTCACTTGATACATAACGCTCAATATCTGTTACTTCTTCCGGACGTTCATCAACAAGTAAAATGATCAACTTAGAATCCGGGTGATTTTTCGATATACTATTAGCAATTTCTTTAATAAGAGTCGTTTTCCCTGCTTTTGGCGGTGCAACAATCAATCCACGTTGGCCATAACCGACGGGCGTCATTAAATCTATCATGCGTGTCGATATTTTATTAGCTTCTGTTTCCAATTTCATAAAACGATCTGGATATAAAGGTGTTAAAGCAGGAAAATGAACGCGGCGCTTAGCAGCCTCTGGATCATCGTCATTTACTGCATCAACATGGAGCAGGCCATAATAACGTTCACTATCTTTAGGTGGACGTACTTTACCTGATACTTTATCTCCGTTTCGTAAATCAAAACGACGGATTTGTGAAGCAGAAATATAAATATCTTCTGCACTTTGCGAATAGTTAATTGGTCTTAAAAAGCCAAATCCTTCTGTTGGAATTATTTCCAAAATACCGTCCATAAATAAAAAGCCATCTTTTTCTGCTTGTGCCTTTAAAATAGCAAAGATTAATTCACGTTTTGATAGCTTAGCATAATAGGTCACTTTATATTCTTTGGCTAAATCATAAAGGTCCGTCAATTTCTTTTCTTCTAATTGTGCAATTGTAAGTGTACTCAATTATTTATCACCACTTTTATTTTATTTCATATATCTCTGTCTTTTGAATTTAATGTGAGGAAGGATTACTTATAATAATGAAGGGATTGTCTTACTTGAAAAACATATTCCTAGAGAATCCTCTAGGAATATGACGCACTTTAATCTTCCATGACTAAGTTAGGTTTTTTCTTTAGGCTATGCTCACCACTTACAAAGCGGATCGTACCACTTTTCGCGCGCATAACAATTGATTCTGTCTTTGCTGATTGTCCTTTAAATTGGATCCCTTTTAATAGTTCACCATCTGTAACACCTGTTGCAGCAAATATTGCGTCATCACCCGAACAAAAATCGTCCATGTAAATCACTTGGTTTATATCTTCAATGCCCATTCGTTTACAACGTTCAATTTGTTCATCGTTCTGCGGCATTAAACGGCCTTGAATCTCGCCACCTAAACACTTTAATGCAACAGCAGCTAATACCCCTTCTGGTGCCCCACCGATTCCAAACAAAATATCCACACCTGTATTATCAAAGGCTGTATTCATTGCTCCAGCAACATCACCATCATTAATAAGTTTAATCCGAGCACCTGCTTCTCGAATGTCTTTAATTAATTGTTTATGACGTGGTTTATTTAATACAATCGCAACGACATCTTCGATATCTTTATTTTTAGCTTTAGCAACAGCTGCTAAGTTTTCTGCTACTGGTTTATTAATATCGATTTTCCCAACAGACTCTGGACCAACAGCTATTTTATCCATGTACATGTCTGGTGCGTGTAATAAATTACCGCCATCTGCAATGGCAACAACAGATAAAGCGTTCCAAGCTCCTAAAGCAACTATATTTGTTCCCTCTAATGGATCAACGGCTACATCGACGACCGGACCTTGGCCAGTCCCTAACTTCTCCCCAATATATAGCATAGGTGCTTCATCGATTTCTCCTTCACCAATGACGACTGTACCTTGCATTGGTATCGTATCAAACACTGTACGCATAGCTCCTGTCGCTGCTTCATCTGCTTCGTTTCGTAGTCCGCGCCCCATCCAACGTGCTGACGACAATGCTGCCGCTTCTGTTACACGAACTAATTCCATTGATAAACTTCTTTCCATTTACATGGACCCCCTCAAAATTTAAAATAATAAAATATCATCTTCAGCAATTTTTTCCTTACGAACATTCGCTCCCAATTGCAGTAACTTATCTGTTAAGTGCTCATAACCACGCTCTATATGTTCAATCCCGCCAATATGTGTCGTACCATTAGCAAGCAATCCTGCAATAATAAGCGCAGCACCAGCGCGTAAGTCAGATGCCTTTACTGTAGCCCCTTGCAAACGACTCGGCCCATCAATATAAATGGAGCCTCTGTCGACTTTAACATTGGCATTCATCCGTCTTAGCTCATCAACATGTTTCACACGTCCACTATAAATCGTGTCTGTCACAACACTATGACCTTCTGCCTGTGTTAACAATGTCGTAAATGGTTGTTGTAAATCTGTTGGAAATCCTGGATAGACTAGCGTCTTAATATTTACACCTGTTAATGACTCACTTCGTTTTACACGAATATGTTCATCCCCAAGCTCAATATTCGCCCCAACTTCCTTTAACTTCATAATGAGTGGCTCTAAATGTTCGGGAATCACATTATCAATAAGAACATCTTTGCCAATTGCTGTAGCTAAAATAGCATATGTTCCTGCCTCGATTCGATCTGGAATAATCGTGTGCATACATCCGTGTAATTTTTCAACACCATCGATTCGAATGACATCTGTACCAACACCTTTAATTTTCGCCCCCATATTAGTAAGCAATGTTGCAACATCGATAATTTCAGGTTCTTTAGCGGCATTTTCAATCGTCGTTCGGCCTTTTGCCAAAACAGCTGCTAACATAATATTAATCGTTGCTCCAACACTGACAACATCTAAGTAAATTCGAGCACCACGTAATTCTTCGGCCTTAAGTTTCATCGCACCTTTTTCATTTGTTACTGTTGCCCCTAAAGCCTCAAATCCTTTTATATGCTGATCAATAGGACGCGGCCCTAAATAGCAACCCCCTGGCATGCCTATCGTCGCTTCTTTAAACTTCCCTAACATGGCTCCCATAAAATAATATGACGCACGCAGTTTTTTTACTTTATCATTCGGTAAATGGGATGCATCAACATTTACTGGGTCTATAGTTACTTTTCTTTTTTCTTGTTCAACTTTACATCCAACATCTTGTAAAATAGACGTTAAAATGTCGACATCTGATATGTTTGGTAACCCCTCAATTGAAACAGGTTCGTCTGCCATAATGGCTGCAGGTAATAATGCAACCGCACTATTCTTAGCCCCATTAATCCGAACTGTTCCTTCTAATAAGTTACCGCCTTCTACAACGATTTTATACATATTGGACCTCGCTTTATTCGATCAATATTTCTAACATAATAAATTTGGATTGTTTCATTTAGAAGAGAGAATGATGAAGAAAAAAATACTCTCTAAAATTTGTGAGGATTTTAAATGAAGTGTACGACATTGTAAGCCATTATAAGAGCAAATGATTAAAACTGATAAGACGAGTGATTTCGCCTTATCAGTTGATAGCTATATAACGAACAATTTGTACTGCTTACCTTAAAACCTTCACGGTTATGATGATTGATTAGCATCTTTCCAGTCAGTTAAAAATTGTTCAATGCCTTGATCTGTTAATGGATGTTGTACGAGCTTTGCTAAAACATTAAATGGAACCGTAGCAATATGCGCTCCATTTAATGCCGCTTCTGTAACGTGCAATGGATGTCGAATTGATGCTGCAATAATTTCTGTATCAATTTGGTTTTGATCAAAAATAGTTGCAATGGTATGAATTAAAGTCATGCCATCGTGACCGATGTCGTCTAAGCGCCCTAAAAAGGGAGAAACATAAGTTGCCCCTGCTCGTGCTGCTAATAAGGCTTGATTAGCATTAAAAATTAAAGTGACATTTGTTTCAATCTTTTCTTCTGATAAGATTTTGACAGCTTTAAGACCTTCTAATGTCATCGGAATCTTCACCGTAATATTCGGCGCAATTGCCGCAAGTTCTCTGCCTTCTTTTATCATTCCGGCTGCATCTTCGGAAATAACTTCAGCACTAACTGATCGATCTGTTACCTCAGACGTAATCTCTTTAAGTCGACCATGAAAAGAGACTCCTTCTTTTGCAACTAAAGATGGATTTGTCGTCACCCCAGCTAATACACCTAAAGCATTCGCTTCTTTAATCTCATCAATATTTGCCGTATCAATGAAAAACTTCATTTCATACGCCCCCCAACGTTTTATCGTACACTCGAATTAACAAAACTAGTGGCTAATTATGCTTGGTTTGAAGAACCAAATTCACGCATTTTTTGAATAACTGTTTCTTTAATTGCTTCACGACCAGGTCCCATATATTTACGTGGGTCATAAACTTCTTTGTCGTTTTCTAAAACTTCACGAATAACCTTTGTTTGCGCAATTTGGTTTTCAGTATTTACGTTTATTTTTGCTGTTCCTAATGAAATTGAACGTTGAATATCTTTTAATGGAATACCTGTTCCACCATGTAATACTAACGGTAAGTCAATTGTGTTTGAAATTTCTTCCATTTCAGTAAAACCTAAGTTAGGCTCACCTTTATAAGGTCCATGAACCGAACCTAGTGCTGGCGCTAAACAGTCGATATCTGTATTTTGAACAAGTTCTAAACATTCTTTAGGATCTGCATAAATCACACCATCAGCAATAACGTCATCTTCTTGTCCGCCGACAATTCCTAGCTCCGCTTCAACTGATACACCGTGAATGTGAGCTAATTCAACAACTTGTGATGTAATCGCAATATTTTCTTCTAAAGGATGGCTTGAAGCGTCGATCATAACCGAAGTAAATCCAGCATGAATCGCTTTAGCACACATTTCAAAAGATGCACCATGGTCTAAATGAATTGCTACTGGAACAGTTGTCCCGTATTCTTCTAATAAACCTTCTACCATTTTAACAACAACTTTATAACCGCCCATGTAACGAGCCGCTCCATCAGATACCCCTAAAATAACAGGTGATTTTTCTTCCTCTGCTGCTTGTAAAATCGCTTGTGCATATTCTAAGTTGTTAATGTTAAATTGTCCTACTGCATATTGATTTGCTTTTGCTGTTTCTAACATTTCCTTCATTGAAACTAATGGCATAATTGTACCTCTCCCTTTTGTTGTTTATATTTATAAGATTACCAATTTATAGCTCGATAATCAATGTATTTTTGTAAGCTTATGAACAATCTTTAATTAATTGTACTTTTTTTGAACAATTGATTCGACAAAACCGCTAATTAAAGGGTGAGCATTTGTCGGACGTGATTTAAATTGAGGATGGAATTGACAACCAATGAACCATGGATGGCTTGGTAATTCAACTGCTTCGATTGTATCTCGTTCATTCTGTGCAATCGCACTAAAGACGAGTCCCTTTTCCTCTAATTGGTCACGATATGATTGGTTAAATTCATATTTGTGACGATGTCTCTCTTCTATGACCTCTTCCCCATATAAGGCCTTTATTTTCGTACCTTCTAATAAATTCATTGGGTAAGATCCTAAAATCATATTATCTGATAATTCATCAACGATTTCATCATTAATGATTTCTACAATTGGCGTTGACGTTTCAGGTGATACTTCAGTTGTATGTGCATCATGTAGTCCAACAACGTTTTTAGCAAATTCAACAATAGCGAGTTGCATACCTAACCCTGTTCCTAAAAAAGGAATCTCTTGTTCACGTGCATATTGAACCGCTGTAATTTTACCTTCAATACCACGTTTACCAAATCCACCTGGTACAACAATACCATCTACACCATTCAATTGTTGGTGAATAATCTCTGGTGTCGATTCTGAGTCAACCCATTGAATTTCAATATCTGTATCGTAAGTGAATCCTGCATGCTTACATGCTTCTATAAGTGAAATATATGTATCAGGAACTTCAACATATTTTCCAACTAAACCGATTGTAACTGTCTTTGATAAGTTACGAACCTTTTCTACAAGCTTCTTCCACTCTGACATGTTTGCTTCACCATTCGGTAAACATAAGTGTTCACAAACTAAATTATCAAAGTTTTGTTCTTGTAGTGCGAGTGGTACACGATACAAAGTATCGACATCGACCATTTCAATGACTGCATTTTCTTCCACATCACAAAACAGTGCTATTTTTGACTTCAAATCAGCACTAATACTTAATTCTGAACGTAAAACAACTGCATCTGGTTGAATACCTAGTGAACGTAACTCTTTTACACTATGTTGTGTCGGCTTCGTTTTAATTTCACCTGCCGCTGCTATATAAGGAACTAGTGTACAGTGAATGTACATCACATTGTCACGGCCGATATCACTTTTAATTTGACGAATAGCTTCTAAAAATGGAAGAGATTCAATATCACCGACTGTTCCACCAATTTCAGTGATCACGATATCAGCACCGGTTAATTTACCTGCTTTATATACTTGATCCTTAATTTCATTTGTTATATGCGGAATAACTTGTACAGTTGCTCCATTGTATTTTCCTTGGCGTTCTTTCTTGATCACGCTTGAATAAACTTTTCCAGTCGTAATATTACTATATCGATTCAAATTAATATCAATAAAACGTTCGTAATGACCTAAGTCTAAATCGGATTCATTCCCATCTTCTGTTACGAAAACTTCCCCATGTTGATATGGGCTCATCGTCCCTGGGTCAATATTAATGTACGGATCAAACTTTTGTAAGGTTACTTTTAATCCTCGATTTTTCAACAATCTTCCCAAAGATGCCGCTGTAATGCCTTTTCCTAATGATGATACAACTCCACCAGTAACAAAGATATACTTCGTCATTGTTTACCCTCTCTCCCATTTTTTATTCCGTTCAAATTGTAGTGCTATATCTATTGTAAACAAAACAAATGCGTTTCCCAAGCCATTATGAGGGGGAAACGCATATTTTTATTTGTGCTTATAGTATATTTAATGAAATAGCCCAATAAAAATTGTACGTCTTAACGCCTAAATTGTCAAGAGTATCATGCCCTGTTTTAAAGGCCTATTTTTTAGTTATCGTCATATTCATCATTGACTTGAAGTCCTTCAAATTCCTCTTCGATGTCATCTGTATCGTCAAACTCGTCAACTTCATCTACAGCATCATAGTCAGCCACATCGACATCTTCTACTTCCTCTAGTTCTTCCGCTAATAATTCTTCCTCTTCCTCTATCTCACGCTTTCTCGCTTCAGCTAACGACTTTTCACTCGTTTGATCAACAGGGTACCATCTCTTTAAACCCCAAAGATTTGACCCTAATGTCGTAAAGCGCCCATCAATATTTAAATCTGTGTAAAAACGCGCTAATAAATCATCTTTTTCTGCTTCAGTGAAATCTTTATGATCTGCAACAAGGTCGAACAATTCTTTAAAGTTCAATGCTTCTTTTTTCTCTGACAAAACTTGGTTGGCAACTTCAATCATAGACATCTTTAACACTTGTTCTTTCGAATACTTTTTCAATGCCATTATTTTGCACTTCCTTTACCTATATTCATGTATAAAATGATATGTCCTAAGGACTTATTTTTATACGATATATCATGAAAAATAGCTCTAATAATTTCGTAGTATATCTATTCTTTTTCGGATAATCAAGTAACATGATTAAATTATTTAAAGAGATTCATTTTCGCCAACAAAAAATCGTGTGAAACCTTTACACTATCAAGGTTTCACACGATGTTAACAACTTTTATAAATCAAGTAAATAATTGTTCTTGAAGCAATTCCTTTTGAAGGTTAGTAAATTGCGTTCTTGTATATTGTTTATGTAAATTCCACCGTCTAAAGCACCACATGTGACCTTGCACCAAAATGTTATTTGCGATAAGGTCAATTTTTTCATCTGTTAATTGCTTTTCATTTACTTGTTTAATGACATTACTTAGCATCTTGACAAGACCCCTCTCCTTTTGGAGAATTTGATAACGCATCTCATCTGATACAGACTTTAGCTCTTGATACAAAATAATGACTTCTTCTTGAACTTGATCCATGAGTTGGAAGTATGTGTCTATGATTGTGATCAACTTTCTTTTAGTATAAATCCCTTTTTTCATTAACGCTTGTAGTGGGCTATATACTTTTTGTTCGATTGAATCATAGACTAATAATAAAACGTCTTCTTTTTTACGAATATATTCATATAAAGTACCGATACTAAACCCGGCATGTTGAGCAATTTCACGGGTCGTCGTTTGATGAAAACCCTTTTTCTGAAACAAGGAGATTGCGACATCGATAATCGCCTCATGTCTTTCTTTTACGAGTTTCAAATCTTTTATGCTTGTATTAACTTTACCCTTCATCCACATCTATCCTTTATTTCGTAACTGCTCTACCAATAACTAAGCGCTGAATCTCATTTGTCCCTTCATAAATTTGCGTTATTTTAGCATCTCGCATATAACGTTCCACTGGATAATCTTTCGTATAGCCATAGCCTCCAAATATTTGTACAGCTTCTACCGTATGCTTCATCGCCGCATCACCTGCAAACAATTTGGCCATGGCCGAAGCCGTGCTATAAGCCTTTCCTTCACTTTCGAGCCATGCTGCTTTATATGTTAATAAGCGAGCTGCTTCTGCATCAGTAGCCATATCTGCTAGTTTAAAAGAGATGCCTTGATTATGCGCAATTGGCTTTCCAAACTGCTCACGTTCTTTAGCATAATCGGTTGCTTTATCTAAGGCCCCTTGTAATATTCCAACAGCTTGTGCAGCGATACCACTTCGCCCGCCGTCTAATGTTGTCATGGCTATTTTAAAGCCGTCACCTTCCTGACCAAGTAGATTATCTTCTGGAATTCGACAATTTTCAAAAATCAGTTCTGTCGTCGGTGATGAACGAATACCCAGTTTTTTCTCCTTTTTTCCGCAAGTAAATCCTTCTGTGTCTTTTTCCACAATGAATGCTGATATGCCCCGGTGCTTGGCATCAGGATCTGTCTTGGCAAAGACAACATAAATGTCGGCAACCCCTCCGTTCGTAATCCACACCTTACTTCCATTTAGTACATACTCGTCACCATCTTTTTTAGCTGTCATTGTCATGGATGCCACATCACTCCCAGCTCCTGGCTCTGATAGTGCATATGCCCCTAGAGCAGAACCTTCAGCTAACCGCCTTAAGAAGTGGTCTTTTTGACTTTCACTTCCATATTGATAAATTGGCCAACTTGCTAATGATACATGTGCTGATAAGGTCACACCAGTTGAGGCACATACACGCGATAATTCTTCTACTGCAATGACATAACTTAAATAGTCCGAGCCGATACCGCCATACTTTTCAGGCCATGGAATACCTGTTAAACCAAGTTCAGCCATTTGGTCGAATATATTACGATCAAATCGTTCCTCTTCATCTCGTTCACTAGCTGTTGGCTCAACTTCATTTACGGAAAAATCCCGAATCATTTGCCTTAACATTTTCTGTTCGTCTGTTAACTCAAACATTGTCTCATCCCCTCACTTCTATTTCTCTAACAACTGCTTACTAATGACTACTTTTTGTATTTCAGACGTCCCCTCATAAATTTGGGTTACCTTGGCATCTCTAAAATAACGCTCTGCTTCATAATCTTCTGTATAGCCATAACCCCCCAAAACTTGAACCGCTTCAATGGCGACATTCATAGCTGTTTCAGATGCAAAGAGTTTTGCCATAGACGTTCCTTGCAAGCTACTTTTATTGTGATCAACATCATACGCCGCTTGATAAACGAGGAGTTTAGCCGCTTCTATTTTTGTTTGCATATTAGCAATTTTAAAAGCAATGGCTTGATGTTCATAAAGGGCTTTACCAAATTGTTTTCTTTCTTTTGCATATTGAATCGCTAACTGACAAGCACCTTCAGCAATGCCAAGCGCTTGTGCCGCTATACCAATCCGACCGGTCTGTAGGTTTGCCATCGCAACCTTAAAGCCTTCTCCTTCATTTCCTAACATTAAATCATGATTAACTTTACACATATCAAATGTTAAGGTAACTGTACTCGCTCCATGTAAACCCATCTTCTTTTCGCTTTTTCCGATGGCAAGACCAGGTGTATTTTTCGGAATGATAAATGCACTGATTCCTTTTGAGCGCACTTGATCATTTGTTCGAGCAAACACAATAAAAGTATCCGCTTCAAGACCATTTGTTATAAATACTTTTGAACCGTTTAAGATATAATGTGCACCTTCTTTTTTTGCTCGCATCTTAATGTTAGAAGCATCTGATCCAGCATGTGATTCAGTTAAAGCAAATGCTCCGATATATTCACCGGTAGCTAGCTTGGTCACAAATAAATCTTTTTGTTTTTCACTTCCAAATTGAAGAATTGGTTTTGTTCCAACTGATGTATGAACAGATAAAAGGACACCTAAAGCAGCACTAACTTTGGATAGCTCATGAATCACAATGACATTGCTCATAAAATCCATACCACTTCCACCGTAAGATTGGTCAACAGCAATACCAAAAAGCCCTAGATCTCTCATTGCTTGAATAAGGTCCCTTGGTATATACTTTTCCTTTTCCATGAATGGAACTTTGGGTGCAATTTCTTTTTTTGCAAAATCTGCTACAACTTGACGCAACATTTTTTGTTCATCATTGAGTAAAAAGTCCACTTGTGCCCCTCCTTCCTAATTCTTTATGTGTAAATATAAAATCCACGACCACTTTTCTTGCCATACCACCCTGCTTGTACATATTGCTTTAAGAGTGGACAAGGCCTATATTTACTATCTCCAAACCCTTCATACATGACTTCCATAATTGATAAGCATGTATCTAATCCAATAAAGTCTGCTAAGGTTAATGGTCCCATTGGATGGTTCATCCCTAACTTCATGACAGTGTCAACATCTTCTACTGATGCAACCCCTTCATAAACGGTAAAGATAGCTTCATTAATCATAGGCATTAAAATCCGATTTGCAATAAACCCTGGGAAATCCATTGACAGAACAGCCGTTTTATTAAGTTCTTTCGTTAACTGAAAAACCTTTTTATATGTTCGATCATCTGTTTGCAGACCCCGAATCACTTCAACTAACTTCATGACAGGGACAGGATTCATAAAGTGCATGCCTACTACTTTTTCAGGTCTTTGTGTCGCAGCTGCTAGTTTCGTTATTGGAATAGATGATGTATTTGACGCTAAGATGGTATCCTCACTCGTCATGTCATCCAATTGTTTAAATAGCTCCACTTTCACAGCTTCATCTTCAACTACCGCTTCAACGACTAAATTAACATGCTTTAAGTCACTTAACTCTCTTGTAAACTGTAGTCGTTTCATTGTAGCTTCTTTCTCTGCACTCGTTATGCGTTCCTTTTCAATAGAGCGCAAAAGCAAACGCTCAATTTGTTTCTTACTTTGGTTTAGGGCCTCTTTTTGTAAGTCATATAAGGTAACCTCATAACCACTTTGTGCAAATACTTGGGCAATTCCTGACCCCATTTGACCACTACCAAGGACAGCGACATGCCTTACCGTCATTTATTTCACCTCTTTTTCTACTTCAATTAAAATGGCATCCCCTTGTCCACCACCACTACAGATAGCTGCGATACCCAATCCGCCCCCACGTCGTCTTAATTCATGGATAAGCGTTAAAATAATCCGAGTACCACTCGCACCGATTGGATGCCCTAAAGCAACTGCCCCACCATTTACATTCACTTTCTCTGGATCAATGTTTGCAATCTCTATACTCGCTAATGCAACCGCAGCAAATGCTTCATTTATTTCAAATAAATCAATATCTTCTACTGTTTTATTTACTTTCTTTAATAATTGTTTAATGACAATTCCTGGGGTTTGTGGAAAGTTTTCTGCTTCGACTGCCACTTTTTCATGAGCTACAATCGTTGCAAGGACTTGTTTGTCTAAAGCTTTCGCTTTTGCCTCACTCATTAAAACAAGCGCTCCTGCTCCGTCATTAACACCCGGCGCATTTCCTGCTGTAATGCTCCCATCCTTTCCAAAAGCTGGTTTTAATTTATTTAACAAATCGATACTTGTTTCTTTTCGTGGGGCTTCATCTTCATCCACAATTGTGACATCTCCCTTACGCCCCTTTACTTCCACAGGAACAATTTCCTCAGCAAATTTACCTGCTTCTATTGCTTTAACAGCGAGTTGATGACTTCGATAAGCCCAATCATCTTGCCTTTCTCGCGTTAATTTAAATTGACGAGCAGTGTCATTTCCATAGACACCCATATGCACATCTTTAAATGAACATGTCAATCCATCGTGTACCATTGAATCAATCACTTGACCATCACCCATACGAAAGCCCCAACGTGCTTTTGCTAGCAAATAAGGTGCATTACTCATACTTTCCATACCACCAGCAACAATAACACTTGCATCTCCTAAACGAATCAATTGATCTGCAAGGGTAACACTCCGCATACCTGAAGCACATACTTTGTTAATTGTTTCCGTTTGTACTTGCCACGGTATATTGGCATATCGCATCGCTTGTCGTGAAGGAAGCTGGCCTTGACCAGCTTGCAAGACATTCCCAAAAATGACTTCATCCACTTGATTTCCTTGGATATTCGCTCGTTTCAAAGCTTCTTCAATCGCAAGTCCTCCTAGCTCAGTACTTGATAAGTCTTTTAAGCTGCCCCCAAATTTACCAAATGGTGTACGCGCTCCACCAACTACAACTGTTTTTTGCATCTTTCATACCCCTTTCTTTCCTTCGTTACTTTCATTATATATGATAACGCTTTCAAATTCTGAGCGACTGCTCAATTGACCAATAAAAAACTGCACATCTATTATTTTTATCAAATTGTAGATGTGCAGCTTATAGTTTATGCAGATTTTTCCTCGACTTCTTCAAATATTGATAAGGCTAAAATTTCAGCAACATCCATCGTATCAATATCTTGATCAACCTCTTTTGCCTTTGTTCCATCACTTATCATCGTTAAACAGAATGGGCAGGCTGTTGATATAGCGGTTGGTTTCACTTCTAAAGCTTGTTCTGTACGTGCAACGTTAATTCGATTCCCTGTCGTTTCCTCTGTCCACATGAGGCCACCACCTGCGCCGCAACACATTCCATTATCACGTGTACGAACCATTTCAACAAGTTCGATACCTGGAATGGCTTTTAATATTTCACGCGGTGGATCGTATACGCCGTTATACCTTCCTAAATAACATGAATCATGATAAGTTAAACGATGCTCCACTTTTCCAGTAGGTGTTAATTTACCATCCATGACAAGATCGTATAACATCTGTGTATGATGCATCACTTCCGCTTCAAATCCAAAGTCAGGATATTCATTTTTGAATATATTGTATGCATGTGGATCGATTGTCACGATTTTCTTAATATCATGCTTTTCGAATTCTCTTATATTTTTTTCCGCAATCTCTTGGAATAAAAATTCATTTCCAATGCGACGCGCTGTATCTCCAGAGTTCATTTCTTTATTACCTAAAATGGCAAACTTGATGCCTGCCTTATTCATTAACTTAGCAAAAGCAATCGCAATTTTTTGACTACGACTGTCATATGAACCCATCGAACTCACCCAATATAAATATTCGAAGTCCCGATCTTCTTTTTTCAGTTCTTTAATTGTTGGAATTTCTACTGTTTCATCAAGCTCACGCCATTTAATACGGTCTTTTTTCGACAAGCCCCAAGGGTTACCCTGTCGCTCAATATTTGTGACGGCACGTTGTGCTTCCGGATCCATCTTCCCTTCAGTCATCACAAGGTAACGTCTCATATCAATAATTTGACCGACATGCTCGTTCATCACTGGACAAGCATCTTCACAATTTCGGCATGTTGTACATGCGCTTAATTCTTCTTCTGTAATGACATCACCGATCATGTTAACGGCATTCATTTTCATTTGTGCTTCTTCACGATCCATATGAGCAAGCACATTTGCTTCTTGATTTGAGAAAGCAAATGAAGGAACCCATGGAGACTTCCCAGTTACTGCTGCACCTTTTTCAGTTAAATGATCTCGCAATTTGATCATAATATCCATTGGAGATAACATCTTCCCTGTCGTCGCGGCAGGACAAACATCTGTACAACGTCCACATTCAACACAAGCATAGAAGTCTAACATTTGTCTTTGATCAAAATCCTCTACTTTCCCAACTCCAAATGCCATTTCTTCCTCTGGTGTATCGTCATCAAAATCAAAGCTAATTGTCTTTAATTTCCCAGGTACACGCTTACTAATGAACACATTAATAGGTGCTGCAATTAAGTGTGCGTGCTTCGACTGTGGAATATAAACTAAAAATGCCAAAATGGTAATCGTATGAATCCACCAAGCGACATAATATAAAGCAATTGCACCTGTTTTCGGTAAAAAGCCGAAAATAAGGGCAATTAAACTTGCAACCGGTTGACTCCATACAGGATAAGTCTCGTCCCATACGAGCATCATACCGTTTCCGAATAAAACCGATAACATTAACGTCCCAATAAAGATTAAGACTAAGCCTGCATACCAGCCTCGTTTTAAGCGAACGAGCTTTTCAATATAGCGTCTGTAAAATGCCCAAATAACAGATACTAAAATCATTAAGGTAACAAGTTCTTGGAAAAAGGTAAATCCAGGATACAAGGGACCAAAAGGCAAGTGCTTCCCAGGAGCAATCCCTTTTATAAACATGTCAATTGCTCCGAATTGAACTAATATAAATCCGTAAAACATCATCACGTGGATGATCCCGGACTTTTTATCTTTTAGTAACTTTGACTGCCCTAGTACGATCACAATAATATCGTTAATCCGCTCTTTTAAAGCTAAGTCAAACTCCTCTTTTTTCCCTAATTTAATATAAGCATACCTCGTTGACACCGCTTTCAAAAATAGGTATAAACCATAAAAAACAACAATAATAAAAGCTAATAAGTTAATCCATAACAAAGTATTCATCGCTCTCCCCCTTCACAATCAGTTCTTTTACTTAAATGGTTATTATCATTCTAAAACATGAATGACCATTCAGTCAAGTAACCTATATTCATATTGAAAGGAAAAAGCGATGATTTTAAACATTATTTCATTTCATTCGGTGCTTCAATACCAATAATAGCAGCCACATTACGAATAGTAATACGAACAGCTTCCATTAAGGCTATACGTGCTTTTGTTAATGCAACATTGTCTTCATTAATCACTTTCTCAGCATTATAGAAACTATGCAATGCTGTCGCTAAGTCATATGCGTATTGCGTCATACGATATGGTGCTTCCCGATTTGCTGCTTCGACAACCGCTTGTGGGAAGGCTGCAACTTGCTTTAATAAATCTTGCTCTTTTTCAGATGCTAATAAGCTAGCATCAAAGTCATCTGTTATGTCATACCCTTGATCTGCTGCATTTCTTAACATTGAACAAATACGCGCATGAGCATACTGGACGTAAAACACAGGATTTTCATTTGATTCGGAGCGTGCAAGATCTAAGTTAAAGTCTAACTGGGTATCATTTGAACGCATGACAAAGAAGTAACGGACTGCGTCCTTCCCAACATCCTCCATCAATTCGCGTAAGGCAACTGCTTTACCAGTTCGCTTACTCATTCGAATTTTTTCACCCTTTTCAAATAAATTAACGAGCTGAATAATACTGACGTGTAATTTATCTGCTGGATAACCAAGTGCTTGAATAGCTGCCTTCATCCGTGGTACATAACCGTGATGGTCAGCTCCCCAAACGTTAATTAACTTATCAAAGCCACGCTCTAATTTATCTTTATGGTAAGCAATATCAGGTGTTAAATAAGTATATGTGCCATCATTCTTTATAAGCACACGGTCTTTATCGTCACCAAATTGTTCTGACTTAAACCATGTTGCTCCATCTTGTTCATATGTGTAATCATGATCCGTTAAATAGTGAACTGCTTCTAAAACACGGCCATTTTCATACAATGATGTTTCTGAGAACCAATTGTCAAAATGAACACCAAACGCATCTAAGTCTGTTTTAATTTTATTAATTTCATAATCCAAACCATATTCCCTGAAAAACGCTAGTCTTTTCGAACGGTCTTCATTTTCCCATTTGTCACCATATTCATTAGCTAGCTTTTTTCCGATTTCTACAATATCTTGTCCACGATAGCCATCTTTAGGCATGTCAGCTTCTTTCCCAAGCGCTTGTAGGTAACGTGTTTCTATCGATACTGCTAACTGATCAATTTGATTACCAGCATCATTTATATAATACTCTCGCTCGACATCATAGCCAGCCGCTTCTAAGACATTACATAGTACATCACCGAAGGCAGCACCACGCGCATGTCCTAAGTGTAAGTCACCTGTCGGGTTAACCGAAACAAACTCAACTTGCACCTTTTTTCCATTGCCAACTTTTGATCGGCCAAACTGTTCTCCTTCTGATAAAACGGTGTGAACAATATTAGATAAGAAGTCTTCTTTCATGAAAAAGTTAATAAATCCTGGTCCTGCAATCTCTACCTTTTCAACATTTGCTCCTTCTTTATTCAAGTTTTCAACAATATCTTCTGCAATGTGTCTCGGTGCTTTTTTTAAGATACGTGCCAATTGCATGGCAATGTTTGTAGCAAAATCGCCATGTGCTTTTTCTTTTGGCTTCTCCAATAATATTTCTGGTAAACTTGCTTGATTATCTCCAACAAGGTAATCAACACTTTTCTTAATTTCAACGATTAAATTATTTTCTACTTCACTTAAAACACTCATGATTTATTCTCCTTCATAAACAATCGTTACACGATGTTTTTGCTTTTCTGTTCCATTGACTTGCGAGTGATAATCAATCATCACTTCTCCACGCTGTTTAGCATCATCAAACAAACTAGACTGAATGTCATTTGTACTTAATTCAATATGAAAGTTCCCATAAGGATGTTGATATGCTGTTTCCGTTATCCGATCTAATAAAAACTGCTGATTCATAATGATTTGACCTGTGCGTTTGATATTAACTTTATGATTTTGAATCGTGATGAAGTTGCGAACTAAGCCTACTTGATCCATCTCATGCTCATAAATAAGAACATCCATTTGATCACCTTGTCTTAAGTCAGCTTTCGCTTCTTCTACCGTTAATTCACCATCAATGACAGATTCAATTCTAATATTTACTTTTTGTTTTTTCATTATCTTCACTCACCACACAATTGTACCTTTATTATACTGATATTTTGAAACAATTACCAACCACGACATTTTTAAATGTTTGTTTACTTTTGACAACAATTGACAACAATAGAAGTAACATCTTAGAAAGGTTCGTTGCTATGTTTTACATTAAAAAAGCCTTCTACACTTTATTATTCTTCATTATTATATTGATCGTTTCTTTAAGCATCATTCTCTCTTTCGGACCACCTTCTATACAACTGGAATCAAATGTCTTTTTAGATGACAACAATCATGTCATTCATGATGAAAACATTCAATATGATCAGCTCCCTAAACAACTTATCCAAGCGACCATTGCAGCAGAGGATAAACAATTTTTCAAACATCATGGATTTGATTTTAAAGGAATTGGCCGTGCCTTATTTAAAAATATAATCCATCGGCAAAAAAAAGAAGGTGCAAGTACAATTACCCAGCAATTAGCAAAAAACTTATATTTATCAAATGATAAAACATGGAAACGCAAGATTAAAGAAGCTATTTATACAATCCGATTGGAATACTTTTATGATAAAGAAGAGATTTTTGCTGCATACATTCAATCAATATATTACGGTCACGGGGTTTATGGAATTGGACATGCCAGTCAGTTTTACTTTCAGAAAAGCATTGATGATTTAAAACTTCATGAAATGGCATTATTAACAGGTATTCCAAAAGGCCCGTCCTATTACTCGCCTTTAATCAATGAAGTACGTGCACATGAACGTAAGTCATATATTTTGCATGAGATGATGACCGAGGGGTATATTTCCGAACAACAATATGAAGCTCACCGGCATAAAAAAGTCCACCTTGTCGCTTCTCACGATAAAAGGAATCAAGCTGCTTATTTTTTACAAACTGCCAAAGAGGAAGTAAGTGCCATTTTGAGCAAACAGAATCATCACATTGATGGTCCCTTCTTTATCTATACAACACTAGATCAGTCTTTACAAGATAAGATGCAGTTAGCTTTGGCAAATAACAAGGTCAATCAAGATATTCAAGTCGCTTCGATTGCATTAAAGCCAAAAGATGGTGCCATTAAAGCCTTGATTGGTGGAGTAGACTTTCAACAAAGCGAATTTAACCGTGCTATCCATAGTGAACGAATGGTCGGTTCAACCATTAAACCACTTTTATATTACAATGCGTTAGAAAATGGCTTTACTCAAAGTACGATGTTAATGAGTGAACCAACAACTTTTCAATTGAATCAGGATGAAGCATATAGCCCAAACAATTTTATGGAATTGTATGCCCATAAACCAATCACTTTAGCACAAGCTCTTGCCCTTTCAGATAATATGTACGCCGTGAAGACTTTATTTTATATATCGATTCCACAATTCATTCAAACCTTGCACCAGTTTCAATTAAAACAATCTTTTGATGACAACCCTACGATTGCCTTAGGCAGTTCAACTGCATCTTTAAAAGACATGACTAACGCCTATAATATGATTGCAAGTGACGGCCACCAAACTGAGCCATATACCATCCGTAAAATAACCGATCAGGATGGCAAGACGGTGTATGAAAGAAAACATGTAGAAAATCGAATCTTTTCCAAAGAAAATATATTTCTGTTAAGAACTTTAATGACTAATATGTTTAATCCGGTATATAATGATTATGTTTCGATTACCGGTATGTCTATCCATCATAAGATGCCAGATCATATTGCAGGAAAATCTGGTACGACTGATTATGATAGTTGGATGATTGGCTTTTCAGATGATATGACCTTAGGTGTTTGGTCAGGCTATGATGATATGACCCCTTTAACAAGCTCAGATGAACTGCAGCTCGCCAAGCAAATGTGGTCTGACGTCGTGCAACTAGCTCATTTACAGGCGAGTCAGCTCAATCAACCCGAAGGGATTATAAAAAAGGAAATTGATATTAAAACAGGTAAAATCGCGACAGAAGATTGTCAACATACAGCAACTATGTACTTTAAAAAAGGAACAGAGCCAAAACAGACTTGCCTAACCCACAAAAAAGAGAGCAACCAAGATAAGACTAATCATCCTTTATGGCAACGATTCATCAACTTTATGAAGAAGTTATTGTAAAATAAAGAAGCTCGTTCACACTGAGTTGGTGTGAACGAGCTTCTTTAATGTCCTAGTAATACGATGTGTACCCGTATATATATAGCTTACCGATTTTTTTCAAAAAGGACAAGAATTATAAATATATTCGAACAGTTGTCACAGTTTATTCAAAGTTAATTTATCTTTTATTCATCTGAGCTTGTTTTTAAGCCATTCTTTAATTCTTCTGTTGAGTTTTCCCACATTGCTGTATCGAAGTCTTGTAAAAACTGACGTAACAATTGTTTTGAATGGTCGTCCATATGTTCAACGTAAATCTTTCCTTTTAAAGACCCTTCCATATGTTTAACATGTTCAGGCATCGATTTATATGCACGTTTATTAGGCTTATCGATGCGTAACTCACTCGCTGCAACCCCTGCATAATAAGGACCATTTTCACCACGTTCTACTGTTACCCATGTTACCCAATATAATAAACCTTCTGGCACTTCTTCTTTATCTGGATAATATTTGACACGACGCTCAATATCACTGCGCGCATGCATAGCAGCCATATCAATGTACGCTGTATTTTCATTTGGATCAATGATGACAGATGACATATTCTCTAAAGAAATTGAGCCTACTCCAAATCCGCCATGACCATCTAATGCATCATCTTTTATAATTGTAAATTGATTTTTCTTCTTCTCCATATTTGAAGTATCCTCCTTCTACGATACAATTGTTCATTCATAATGCTATCATGAATAAGCTTGTTTGCAAAATCTCTAAATCCGCCGATTTTTTTGTTCTTCTAATAATGCGATTATATCCTGTTTGAGTGATTCATCTGGAATTTGTTCGATTAAATCTTGTGGGTAATATAATTTATCATCAATTCGCTTGCGGCCTGTAATCGCATCTACAATGACTGAGTGCTCAGATAGTTCTTTTAAGTAATCACCTGGCATTTGTAAGTAAATGGGTACCCTGGCATCTGAGGTACCGTGTCTATACACATCATATGGTAGATCTGACGATGAATCGATCACTAAATAATATTTTGGATCAATATTTGCTTTTTCAAACAATGCGATGAGCTTCTCATAATCTGCATGATGATTCACTTTATCAAACTCAACATATTTATATAAATTCCGTTCAATAAAACGTGTACATAAATCGCGCAAAATAGGATCTTCTTCATAGAGCCAACGTTGAAAATAGAATAAAATAACTGCTTCATCCAATTGTAAGTAGTCTTCTACGGTCACTCTATTTTCAAATAAAGACTCTAGCAAAATGGGTTCTACTTTAAACTGATAGCCAGATTGATATAAATCATTTGCTCGATCAAATATTTTTGTTAAGATAACATCCGAACTTCGGGTGACAGGGTGGAAGTAAACTTGCCAATACATTTGGTATCTGGACATAATATAATCTTCAACAGCATGCATACCCGTTGATTTAATTACAATTTGATTCTCGGTCGGCCGCATCACACGTAAAATGCGCTCCATATCAAATTGCCCATAACTCACTCCCGTATAATAAGCATCTCTCAATAAGTAATCCATTCGGTCAGCATCAATCTGACTTGAGATAAGACTGACAACTAATTGATTATCATAAGTTTTATTAATAACTGCCGCTACTTTCTCTGGAAAACCATCTTCAACCTGTCGTAAGACAGCATTAACCTTCGTTTCACCTAAAATAATGGCCTTCGTAAACTCCTCATGATCTAAGTCAAATACATGTTCAAACGAATGTGAAAAAGGGCCATGTCCTAAATCATGCAATAAAGCCGCACATAAACAAAGCAAGCGGTCATCTTTATTCCACGTATCATAATGCTCAATTTTATCCACAATACGTCTGACGATTTCATAAACACCTAAGGAATGATTGAACCGGCTATGTTCTGCCCCATGGAATGTTAAATAAGTTGTACCTAGTTGTTTAATTCGTCTTAACCGTTGAAATTCAGGTGTTGCGATTAAATCCCAAATCACTTGATCATTTACACGGACATAACGGTGAACAGGATCTTTGAACACTTTTGTTTCATGTAATTGTTTATATTTATACATCGTGATCAACTCGTTTCTTTTCCATCATTTGTTTAATATTATATAATAGTTCTCATATAGAAGAAACTACTTAAGATAAGGGGCCTTCACGTGAACAATCAATTATTATCTCTTTTAAAACAACCTATTCGCATCTTAAACCATGCCAATGAACAACATATTTTTTCAAAACCGAATAATCCATTAGCTTCTTTCGCGATTGATGATGCAATTGCCCAAACGGTTAGCTTACAGAAAGCACCAACTACATTTCGCATTTGGGTCCACGACAAGACCGTCGTCTTAGGGATACCAGATGGACGCCTTCCCTATTTACAAGATGGTCTTTCTTACTTAGACTCCGTTGGCTATGAGGCTATTATACGTAACTCAGGTGGACTAGCTGTTGCATTAGATCGCCAAGTCGTCAACTTATCAATCGTCCTACCTGATGCGACACATTTATCAATTAATGAGGCTTACGACTTAATGTATGCACTTATTCAACATATCTTTAAAGATAAAACAGATTTGATTGAAGCTTATGAAATTGTTGGTTCTTACTGTCCTGGTGACTATGATTTGAGTATAGGTGGTATAAAGTTTGCCGGTATTTCTCAACGTCGAGTTCGAAATGGTGTTGCTGTTCAAATTTATTTAGATATCGCTGGCCTTGGGCAAAAGCGTGCTGAAATCGTTCAGCAATTTTATCAAGTTAGTCGTAAAGGTGAACAAACAACTTATGAATACCCTGATGTTAATCCTAATGTGATGGGTTCGATCAATGAATTACTTGGCACACACTTTACAACCGAGCAATTTATCACACATTTAATCGATCAACTATCGGAACATTCGAATCAAATCACGCATTCACTTCTAATTGAGGAGGAAGACATTTTCAACAAAAGGTATGATCAAATGATTAAACGAAATGAAAATGTCTATGATGTCGTTGATACATGATCTAATGCTTGATATGCCGCATAGATCGCCACTTGATAAATCGATTCTACTGTAGCACCTCTTGATAAGTCTTGAAAAGACTCTTGAAAGCCTTGTACAACTGGACCAAGGGTATCATAAGTACTCATTAGTTGAATTAATTTACAAGCTATATTACCTGATTCTAAGTTGGGGAATATAAATATCGTTGCATCTCCAACATCACTTGTTGGGGATGTTTTTTGCTTGGCAATCGTTTTGGAAAAAGCACTGTCAAATTGAAGTTCTCCGTCTACCGGTACTTCCGGCAGGGCTTTTTTTACCTTTTCAATTGCCTGGTGAATCCGCACATAACTATCGTCCTTACGTACAGCTTTTGTTGTATAACTTAAAAAAGCAATTTTTGGTTCAATATGTAATTTCTTTGCGGTTTCAACACTTTCAATAGCAATGCTTGCTAGCTCTTTCGCTGATGGTTCGATATGCATCGAACAATCAGCAAACAAGTAGCGCTCGTCGCTTTTACTTAAAATAAATGCTCCGGAAATGCGACTTTCTGCCGTTCGCCGCTTTAATTGATCTAAAGCGGGTTGCATGACATCTTTCGTCGTAAAGACAGCACCACTTATTAAGGCGTCTATCTTGCCCTTCTTTAATTGTTCTACACTGAAGGTGTGAAGGTTTCCTTTGACACCTATCGTTTCAACTGCAGTTAAGTCATGCTCCTCCACATATGTAGAAAGGACTTGTTCATCTCCAATTAAAACAGGGATGACTATTTTTTCATTCATTAATCGTTTGATGACGGTTAAGACACGTTGATCGGTAAATTCGGTAAAAGCTAGTCTTATCGCCTTACCATTATATAATTGTGTTTTCCAATCATCGATTAATGTTTTCATAGGGCTTCAAATTCCTTTCCTCATTCCTTCATTTCACACGATTTGTTTTAAGTTTTCAATGCTTTCACGCAAGTCTTTAAGATCGATTTGCCCTGGTGCTGATGATTCAACACCTACTGCAAAGGTGAGCATCGAGCCGAACATCCATCCAATGACACGGCTCTTTTTTCCTTGTTCGCCCATAGACATTGTAATAATCGGGACTTGGAGCATTTGATCTAATTGACCGGTTACAAATAAGAGTCGTCTCACATCTGCTTCACTTTGGGGCATAACAGCTAGTTTCACAATTGATGCACCTAAAGCCTCAGCACGTTTTCCACGTTCTAATAAATGCTCATTTGATGGCGTTTCTGAAAAATGATGATAAGATAGGATCAGCTTTTTTTTATGTCGCTGACAAACTTGTTTGACACGTTCAATCGATTTTGTCTCATTATCCATCTCATAGTCAACAAAAGATACGACCTCGTGCTTGGCTACCTTTTCTAAAAGCGCTAAAAGATCCTCACTTGTCAATGAGACTGGTTGACCACCTTCTCTTTCACTTCGAATGGTAAACATAACCGGTATACTTGTTTGCGCTTGAATCATATCTAAAACAGCTATAACAGCCGCTTCATCTGACAAATCTTTGAAAAAATCTGCTCGCCATTCAATGACATCTGCTTGCTTGCGGACGACAAGCTTAACTTGTGATGCAATTGAATTTGTCGTGTCCCCTGTAATGGGAACACAGATTAATGGTAACTGACTCATTTTATATCTCCTTCATCCAATTATACAAGTTTTATAACAGCATAGCCGAGTAAGACCCAACCAATTAAAAATGTAATGCCACCAAATGGTGTAATCATTGCTAATGAACGAATGCCTGTCGTCGAATATAGATACAAACTACCTGAAAATAAAATGATACCTATAAAAAACAACCATCCTGCCCATAATAAGCTAGCTGCCTCTATCTTCATCATTAATAAGCCGACTGCTAAAATAGAGACGGTATGGAACATTTGGTAATGGACCGCTTTCTCCCATGTTGTTAATGCTTTTTCTGATATCTTTCCTTCTAATCCATGTGCACCAAATGCACCTAAGGCAACAGCTAAAAAGCCATTAATCGCACCTATTACAAATAATGCTTTCATTTTTCTCTTTCCTCTCTCTTTAAAAATCAAATATATCGTATGGATCATCTTCAAGCTTCTTTGGACTCTCTTCTTCTGTCTTGTATAACTTGCCAACGATCCATTCATCTTCTTCTGTCAGCTCATGAGAAAAAGCTTTCTCCTCAATTTCTCTAGGCTTACCATCCTTTTCCTCTAACAATAAATCACATAACATTGTAATACGAGATATATGTTGTTTAAATTGTACAGGTGAATTGATGTTGTCATTTGCCAACTTCACTTCTTTTTGTAGTTTTTCCATCATATTTTCCTTTGAAATTCCCATCCAATCCCCTCCAACATCTATCATTATATCACGTCTTTCCTTTGCACTTAAGACAAAAAACCTTATCTAACTGAATAGATAAGATTTTTTGTCTTGTTAAAATCATTTTGTACTAATCGTTTAGTTTAATCGCATTTCTTTTCTTCCTGCCACGCCTGGCTTTGTCATCTCAAATGGATCTAATATACGGTCAATGTCTTCAGCAGATAAAATGTTGTCACGTAACAAAATCTCCCGAATCGAAATCCCCGTTTCTAATGCTTCTTTAGCCACTTTCGAAGCAACTTTATAACCAATATGTGGATTTAATGCAGTAATAATCCCGATACTACGCTCAACATCATGTTTACACTTTTCAATATTTGCATCAATTCCGGCTATACAATAGTCTGCAAATGAATAAAAGACATTTGTCATCGCTTTTAATGATTGATGTAAGTTATAGACTAATACCGGTTCCATCACATTTAATTCAAATTGACCTGCCTCTGAAGCTAAGGAAACCGTATGATCATTTCCAATGACTTGAAAAGCAACTTGATTGACCACTTCACAAATAACAGGGTTTATTTTACCTGGCATAATGGATGATCCAGGTTGACGAGCTGGTAACGTGATTTCCGCTAATCCTGTGCGTGGGCCTGATGACATAAAACGTAAATCATTTGATATTTTTGAAATATTGATCATACAAATTTTGAGGGCTGCCGATATCTCAGTATATGCATCCGTGTTTTGTGTCGCATCCACTAAGTCATTTGCATTTCTTAAAGGCATGCCCGTTAAATTAGCCAACAGCTCTACTGAACGTTTCATATATTTGGGATCAGCATTTAAGCCCGTTCCAACAGCAGTTGCCCCTAAATTAACTTCGTACATGCCATCAAATGTAAAGCGGATTCGTTTTATATCACGTCCTAGCACATTACCATAGGCCGTAAATTCTTGTCCTAAACGTATAGGCACAGCATCCTGCAAATGTGTTCTTCCCATTTTAATCACATCATCAAATTGACGCCCTTTATCATAAAAGACAGATTGTAAATGAGTCAATGCTGCCTCAACTTCTTCTAAACGCTGCACGGTCGCAATATGTATAGCAGTTGGCATCGCATCATTAGTCGATTGAGCCATATTAACATGAATGTTTGGGTGAATAAGGTCATAATTTCCTTTTTCTTCACCAATAATTTCTAATGCACGATTCGCGATTACCTCGTTCGCATTCATGTTTGTTGATGTCCCTGCTCCCCCTTGAATAGGGTCAACGATAAATTGATCGTGAAATTTACCGTCAATTATTTCCTCAGCCGCCTGAACAATTGCTTGACCAATTCGTTTATCTAATCCACTTACTTCCATGTTAGCAATTGCTGCTGCTTTTTTAACGTATGCAATACTACGAATTAAATTACTATCAATCGTATAACCTGTAATATTAAAATTTTCTTTTGCTCGCAATGATTGAATCCCGTAATATGCATCTTTTGGTACTTTTAATTGACCGATTAAATCTTCTTCAACACGATAATTTCCTTCTGACATCTTGACTAAATCCTCCTAATAATAATATTCTTTGATGCCTGTCCTAAATTCTGCCAATGTATAATTTTAAATAATCATATTATATATACAAAACTTATCACTTGTCAATCTATTTTATGAATTTTTAGACATTTTCATTCTTTTCACAAAGATATTATTTAGTTAAAGTCTTTTTCTTTCCGATATCAGATAAGAACCATCCACCTAAAGCTATGATGATGAGCCCCGTATAAAAGATCGTTTTCCACAACGTTGAATGTGGGAATGATTCGGGTATAAATTGTAAGGCAGGATGGGCTAATACTAATATCGTTAATTTAACACCTACCCAACCAACAATTAAAAATGCTGCAACTTCAAGACCAGGTCTCTTTTTCAGTAAATCAACGAACATATTCGCAGCAAATCGCATAATAATGACGCCAATCATCCCACCAGCAAAGATAACCATAAATTGTGCACCATCTAAGTTCCCAACAGTGAATAAACCGCTTGGAGGTAGGGCTACAGCTAGGGCTACAGCTGCCAAAATAGAATCTACAGCAAAAGCTAAGTCGGCTACTTCTACTTTTAGGACCGTCATCCAAAAACCACTGTTCGTTGGCTTTTTTTGAATATCTTGTCCTTTATTCGTAAATCGATCATATAAATTTTTCCCACAAATATATAGTAAATAAAGCGCTCCAATCGCTTGAACTTGCCAAACATCTACTAAGAACGAAATGATGAACAAGGACCCAAACCGTAAAATGAAGGCTCCTACCAACCCATAAAATAGAGCCTTTTTCCTTTTCTCCCCTGGTAAATGACGCACCATAATAGCAAGCACAAGTGCGTTATCTGCCGCAAGCAAGCCTTCTAATCCAACTAAAATAAGCAATACCCATAAATATTCCATAATTAACGATGCTTCCATACAATGTTCTCCTTTATATAAAAAATGACCTTCACCTCTAATAAGCGTCTCGTTATCAACTAAACGGATCATTAAAGGTAAAGGTCTTGCTAACAATACATGTATTGCCAGTTATGCCGGAGACAAATTGTCTCGTAATGACGACATTAACTGTATAGCTACTCCCCAATACATTCTTTTAAGTTTGTTTTTATTATAACATACATTGATGAAAAGATACCTTAATTATTGTGAATGTTTTTCAACGGTCATAAAGCCTTTGTAAAATTGAACATAATCATCTTTTTGGTCACTTGCTCGTAATTGCATAGCCGTGCGTGGATGTTCATTAAGCATACCGGCAATCGCATATGGAATAGTGTAGCCCCACTCTACTTTTTCCCGCATAGGAATCATATGTTTTTCTAGCAACTGTAAAACTGGCTCTAAATGATAGTGCGGATTATCTAATGTACCTACTAACAGTTCTGTTGGACAATTTCCAGCCGCTCGTCCCATACCCATTAATGAAGCATCTAAGTAAGTCACACCTTTTTCCTTACCTAACAATGTATTGGCAAATGCAAGCTGTAAATTGTTATGTGTATGAATACCTAGTTGTTTATTTGGCGCATGCTTTTTAAAAACATCAATTAAAAATTCAATATCCCTGTTAAATAAAGAACCAAATGAATCGACAACATAGACAATATCAACATGACTATCATTTACCTTTTGTAAACCTTCTTCAAGTTGGTATTGTAGGGCATTCGAAACAGCCATAATATTTAAGGAGGTTTCATAGCCTCGTTCATGGAAGACTTCTGCTAATGCAATCCCCTTTTCAATGTCTTTCATATAACAAGCGACACGAATGAGATCTACAACACTCTCTTCCCGTGGTAATATATCTTCTTCTTTTACACGACCAACATCAACTAATGCAGAAATTTTCGTCTGCTTTTTTTCTGGAATAATTTTCTTCAAGAACTGGTCATCGCAAAAGCGCCAAGGCCCTGCTCCATTGCTTTCAATTAATTCGGGTGAATTTTTGTATCCAATTTCCATATATTCAACACCTGCACGGTTTAAGTTTTCATATAAATCTTTTACAAATTCTTCTGAGAAATCCCAGTTGTTTACTAATCCTCCATCTCTTATTGTACAATCAACAATCTTCGGTCTTACGTCATTCATTTTCCTATCTCCTTTACTTTAATAAATAAAAAAATCCCGTCCCTTATAAAAAGGGACGAGATGTCGTCGCGTTACCACCCTAATTGCAATAGAAATATTGCCACTTTCTTTGATAACGGTGCTAAACACCGGTCATATGAATACGACAAGCTCCAAATTGTAATTCGCCATACAAGTGTACACTAACTTCCACCACCCGTTAGCTCTCTATGCTACTTTCATGTATAACTACTGCGATTCTTCTTAGCTTTTTTCTTGATTAAATATACTTTAACACGTTCAACATAATCGGTCAACAGTAAAGCTTGTAATTTTCAGAAATTTTAACAAATAAAAACTCACCTCCTATGTTGAGGTGAGTTTACGAGTCATTCATTTAATTGGAGGAGTTCATTTACCGCCGCATATAATTCATTTACAGCTCGCTCTGCTTCTGCTGCGCTTTCTTTTCGAACACCATAGTAAAACTTAATTTTCGGTTCTGTTCCTGAAGGTCGAGCACAAACCCATGATCCATCCGCTAAAATGTATTTCAATACATTTTCTTCAGGTAACCTTATTGTTTCTTCACTATCTTCTACTTTATTGATACGTTTTCCTAATAAGTAGTCTTCTTTAAATTGTACTTTAATGCCATTAATTTCTTTAATTGATGTATGACGTAAATAGTCTATCATCTCTTTAATTTGCTTTTGCCCTTGAATCCCTTTTAAGGTAATCGACTGCAAGGCTTCTCTATAGAAACCATGTTTCTCATATAAGTTATTCAATGCATCGAGTAAGGTCATATTTTTATTTTTCCAATACTGGGCCATTTCACAGGTCATCACGCTAGACTGAACGGCATCTTTATCACGAGCAAAACTACTAATTAAATAGCCATAGCTTTCTTCATATCCAAATAAAAAGCTTTCGCCCGTTTTATCATATTCATTTATTTTCTCACCGATATACTTGAACCCTGTTAGCGTATCAAGCGTCTCGACACCATATGAACTTGCAATTGCTCGACCAAGCTCCGTCGTTACAATCGTTTTGATCATCCGGCCATTTTGTAAAGCAGCCTCATTGCTTTGAGACAAAACATAATCTAGCAATAAACTACCTAATTGATTCCCTGTTAGTATTTCATATTGCCCTTGATCATTCCGCACAGCCACACCTAATCGATCTGCATCTGGGTCTGTTGCCAATAAGATGTCTGCATTCACTTGATTCCCTAAGTCAATGGCATAAGCGAATGCTTGTCTTTCTTCTGGATTTGGTAAGTCTACTGTTGAAAATTCTGGATCCGGCACGGCTTGTTCTTCAACAATATGAACATGTTGAAAAGACAATTGCTTTAAGCCTGCTTCTACTAGCGGTAAAGCTGTCCCGTGTAATGGTGTAAATACAATATTCAGATCCTTTTCTTCCTTTACTTCCGCTTCTGATAGCTTTGTCATTGTTAATAATTGCTCAATATAAGCATTATCAACTTGACCATTCATCCATTCTACTAAATTATTTTCTTCTAATGTTGCCTCATCCATCACAGGGATTTCTAATGGGTTAGCAACGGTTTTAATCGATTCGATAACGGCATTCGCATCGTCTAAGCCTAACTGGCTGCCTTCTTCATTATAGACTTTTAAGCCGTTGTATTCTGGTGGGTTATGACTAGCAGTAATCATAATTCCTGCTACCGTACTTAAATAACGTACCGCATAAGATAATAAAGGGGTTGGACGTAATTCTTCGAAAATATATGTACGAATGCCATGTACTCCAAAAACTTTTGCTGCCTCAAGTGCAAACTCTCTTGATTGATGGCGAGAGTCGTAAGCAATTACAATACCTCTGTCTTTTACATTGACACTATTTTCTTCTAAATAAAGCGCTAATCCCTTCATTGCTTTACGAACTGTATAAATGTTTAAGCGATTTGTCCCAGCGCCTAAAATACCACGAATACCACCTGTTCCAAATGATAACTCTGTATAAAAAGCATCTTCTAAAGTTGCTGCATCATCTTTCATAAGTGTTAACTGTTCTTTCATTGTTAAATCTAATTTATCAAAATCTTTCCACTCATTGTAGCGCTCTTGCCATGTGCTCAACTGTCTTTCCTCCTAGTTATTAAAAATCTATGCCAAATATAGCACAGTTTTTAGAAAATTACTACTGCTCATCATTTCACATGCTTTTTAATAGCATTTTTTATCCTGTATCAACTAAACTATGAGATAGGAGTGATAGATATGAATAAAAAACAATTAGAAACTAAATTATTAGAGTTAAAATCAGATTACGTTCGTATTCAAGGTGACCTTGATAAGTTAGAGTTTGTTGAAGGGCGCGTTTCCTCAGCTCAGGAACAGTTAATTCGATTAGAAGAAGAAATTGCTGAAGTAAACAAGCAACTTAGTGAGTTAAACGAGTAAAAAGTGCATCTAAGCGAGGGCTTAGATGCACTTTTTATTTTCTTTCATCTAGTTTCTTTTTAATCTTTTGAAGTTCTTTCGTCGGCGGTGATAAGCTTACAACAACATCACCTGCTTGTGGCATTAAACGCATATCAGAAGCAAAAAGCTGAATTTGCCCTGACGGTTTTTGGAAAAAGAGCATAACAGATTCCGCTTCTTTTTCTTCACGATACTGTTTAAATGTAAACTTCTCAGTAATGTTTGTATGTCTAAATACATAGTTATTATTCACTTTACTAATTAAATCATGTAAAGTAATATCTTCTCTACATAGTGAACGTCCACCAACTCGACTCACAACATCTTTCTTATTTGTTTTTAGACTTGTATTAATTTGGAATACATTTGCTCGGCCATATTCCGGCATAAATGTCGCACTCACTAAAGCATTATATGTATCTGATGTTGTTCCTGCGATTAAAAAGTCATATGGAATTGTATCTAAATTATACTCCGTCTGCTCTGATAGTAACTCACCATGATAAAATGGCACACCTTTTTGTCGAGCGTGTTGTAATCTTCCCCATGAAGGATCTGTTACGATAACAGGATGACCTAGCTTATCAAATGACTGAGCTAAACGCGTTGTAAATTCATTACTTCCCACTAAGAGCACACCAGGATTTCCTTCTAATGATAAATTCAACTTCTTCGCTAAAGGACCTAAGGAGAATCCATGAGCAAGTACAGTGAAGAAAACAAGCCCAAATGTTAAAGTCGTTAAAATCGCCGCATCTTCATAGCCCGCATCTTTTAAAATCGAAGCAAAATAACTCGATACAGTTAAGGCAACAATTCCCCTTGGTGCAATCCAACCGACTAAGGATTTCTCTTGCAAACTCAAACCGGTTCCCATCGTTGATAAAAAGATGGAGAGCGGCCTGACAACAATCATCATTAAGACAACATAACCAATAATGTTCGGGCTAAATATTTGCAAGATTGTTTCCATTTGCAATGAAGCAGCTAACATGATGAAAATAGCTGAAATGAATATAAGTGAAATATTTTCCTTGAAATGACGAAAATCATTTAATGTACTCGTTCCCATATTCGCCATCGTCATCCCCATAGCAGTTACAGCTAATAAACCGGAGCCTTTTACAATTTCATCAGAAATAGAGAAAGTTAAAATAACAACCATAAATAACATCGGCGACTTTAAAAACTCTGGTACATAACCAACTTCAAACATCCAACTCATGCCACGCGCTGCTCCCCACCCTAATAGGACAGCTAAAATAGCCGCCGCAAAGAAGAAGAGTAATGAAATAGCACTTCCTGATTCAGTTGTAAAGGCTGTAATAAATTCAAAAGCAAACACAGCTAACAACACACCAATTGGATCAACAACTATTCCTTCCCATTTTAAAATCTTAGCTGGACGAGGTTTTAATTTTGATTGACGTAATAAAGGCATAATAACAGTTGGACCCGTTACGACAAAAAGTCCGCCAATAACAAAGGCAACTGTCCATGATAAGCCAGCAACGTAATGTGCCGTTAAAGACCCTAAAATCCACGCTATAAATGCACCTATCGTTGCAATCCGGATGACAGGACGGCCTAATCCGCGTAATTCTTTAGCACTTAAGCTTAAACTACCTTCAAATAAAATAATCGCAACTGCAATTGAGATCATTGGGCTATATATATCGCCAAAACTTTCTTCAGGATTCATTACCCCTAAAACAGGTCCAATTAGCAGGCCAGCAACTGACATGACGACAATTGCCGGGAAACGGAATTTCCATGCAAGCCATTGTGAACCTACTCCTAAAACGACAATTAACATTAATTCAAATAATATGGATAATGACATTTTATATCCTCTCCAACTCTATCTATAATCTACTTTTATTTTAATTGCTTATTTGATATAAAATTCATTGTAATTGTCCTAACTAAAAAAGTAAACATTTTAATCCTTTTAATTTTAAATAAAAA
>DATGTP010000017.1:0-3918 GCA_035301825.1 Pseudogracilibacillus sp.
TTCAGGAGCAACGCGGGATATGGCGCAGAACCACATGCTTCAGATGATTGCCCTTCTCGCTATGGAGCCCCCTATTAACTTGACACCTGATGAGATTCGTTCGGAAAAAGTGAAGGTGCTGCGCGCATTAAGACTTATTGAAGAAGACGAGGTTGATGACTTTTTCGTGCGCGGACAGTATGGTGGTGGGCATATTAACGATAAAACAGTTCCGGCCTATCGTGACGAAGCCTATGAGTTAAACGATTCAAATACAGAAACATATGTCGCTGGAAAAGTCATGATTGATAACTACCGCTGGGCTGGCGTTCCTTTTTATTTTAGGACAGGCAAGCGTATGGCCACAAAAGCAACGAAACTTGTTATTGAATTTAAAGATATTCCAATGAATCTTTATTATAAACATGAAGATGATCGACATCCGAATTTGCTTTATATTAATATCCACCCAGATGAAGGGATTACACTCTATTTAAATGCCAAAAAAACTGGCGTCGGCTCCCAAGCTGAACCGGTTAAGCTTTCATATAATAGCGCGGGCGTTGACGGCATGAATACCCCAGAAGCTTATGAAAAGTTAATTCTTGATTGTATGCTAGGAGACGCCACTAATTTTACCCACTGGGATGAAGTAGCCTTAACATGGCGCTATATTGATCGTGTTTTAAAAATATGGGAAAACAGACAACCTGACTTCCCTAACTACGAATCCGGCTCAATGGGACCAAAAGCTGCCGATGAATTACTCGAAAAAGATGGTTTTCACTGGTGGCAAATCAGGGATTAACTCTGAGCTAACAATGAAAGTAATAATTGGCGTAATTAATATGTAAAATGAAAAAATCCGAACAATAATTAAAATCCTTTTAAAAGAGATTCGAATTATTGCTCGGATATTTTTTTAGTATTATTCTATCAGACAACACATATACCTTAGCGGAAGAAAAAATACGGAGACTCCTTGGACTGCAGCAAGCTTCGTCCCACCGAAAACCTTTGTGGGAGGTAAGGCCAAACGCACCCCCGAAATGCGTTATAAATGATGGAAGGCTAAAACCGCGACGTCCTGTGAGGGCGCCTTCATGACCAACATCCTTTTGGCCCGAGGCTCATTAGCCATCCACGGAAAGCGTAGTATTTTTCCGCAGCGAGCGGTGTGGCGACTAACCCTACGCTTTTAACCATTCTGTATGGAAGTGACCTTCTTTATCAACACGTTCATACGTATGTGCACCAAAATAATCGCGTTGGGCCTGCAAAAGATTAGCCGGAAGTCTCTCTGAACGATAACTGTCATAATAAGACAGCGCCGCAGACAAACCTGGCACCGCAATTCCATTTTCAATAGCAACTGAAAGAACTTTTCTTAAATCAGACTGATAATTTTCAACGATATCTTTAAAGTATGGATCTAATAATAAGTTCGGTAATTGCTTATCACGATCATAAGCATCTTTAATTTTTTGCAAGAAAGCAGCGCGGATAATACAGCCGCCTCGGAAAATCATCGCAATGTCACCGTACTGCAGGTCCCAATTAAATTCTTCAGACGCCGCTCTCAACTGAGCAAACCCTTGAGCATACGAACAAATTTTACTCATGTAAAGTGCTTTTCTAACCGCTTCTATTAATTCCTTTTTATCCCCTTCATGCACCTTGACTTCAGGTCCTGACAGAACTTTACTTGCATTGACACGTTCTTCTTTCATCGCTGAAATGAAACGTGCGAAAACAGACTCTGTAATAATAGGAAGAGGTATACCGAGATCAAGCGCACTTTGGCTTGTCCATTTTCCAGTTCCTTTTTGGCCAGCCGTATCAAGGATCACGTCGACAATGGGTTTACCGGTTTCTTCATCGGTTTTGGAGAAAATATCTGCCGTGATTTCGATGAGATAGCTATCAAGTTCACCTTCATTCCATTCTTTGAAGACTTCATGAAGTTCATTCGCGTCTAGCCCTAGCACATGTTTTAAAATAAAATAGGCTTCAGAAATAAGCTGCATATCACCGTATTCAATACCGTTATGAACCATTTTCACGTAATGTCCTGCTCCGTCTGGTCCAATATAAGTGGTACACGGCTCACCATCAACTTTTGCAGAGATTGCCTCAAGCATCGGTCGCACCAAATCATGTGCTTCTTTCGGTCCACCAGGCATCATCGAAGGTCCTGTTAACGCACCTTCTTCCCCACCGGAAACACCTGTACCGATAAAATTAATTTCTTTTGCTTCGAGTTCCTCACTACGACGCTGAGTATCTCTGAAGTTGGTATTGCCTCCATCAATTAAAATATCATCTTTATCTAAGTGTGGGAGAAGCGATTTAATTACCCCATCAGTCGCTGGCCCCGCTTGAACCATGAGGAGGATTTTTCGCGGTTTTTCAAGTGAATTCACAAACTCCTCAATACTGTACGTTGCCACTATATTTTTATCATCTGATTCTTTAAGCATTTGCTCTGTTTTCTCAGAAGAGCGGTTATAGACCGAAACGGTGTAACCACGTGATTCAATGTTAAAGGCTAAGTTTTTTCCCATTACTGCAAGTCCGATGACGCCAACTTGTTGTTTTGTCATTTATTTTCGTCCTTTCACTTTAGCATTCATTTCATATAATACACGAATGTAACATTTAAATTCATTCTTCATTTGTAAATATACCACTATTGTACGCTCATTCACAAATACAATGATTGAAAATGGGAGGGCTTAGAGCATGAGATTAAGATTTATAATTGCTCCAATCCGATTGAACTGTACTATTGGACATTAAACACGAAACTAACTTAAAACATGTCCAATAGATTAACACTAGCCCATCCTGCACAATCAAATACATAAAAGCCCCAGTCAGTAACTTTTAATAGTCCACTAACTGGGGGCTCAATCATCTTGGTGACGGTTTGATGTTTAAGCTTTTGTCTTTTTCTTCTTCTTTTTCTTTCTTGTAAATTTCCCTGTAAAGTCGTCAAATAAGGTATAAACAACCGGAATTAACAATAGGGTGAAAATACTTGATACGGTTAATCCGAAAATAATGGTGACGGCTAATGGTTGCTGCATTTCTGCACCTTCACCGAGCGCTAGGCCTAACGGTACCATGGCTAAGATCGTTGTTAAAGTCGTCATTAAAATTGGTCTTAACCTACTTCGACCCGCTTCAATTATAGCTTCGTATCGTTCCATGCCACGTCTTCTCAAGATATTAATATAGTCGACGAGCACAATAGAGTTATTGACGACAATTCCCGCCAGCATAATGATCCCGATGAAGCCTGGAATACTGAGCGGTATACCCATGACAAATAGGCCTAATAGAACACCAATAACTGTTGCTGGCAATGAGAACATGATAATGAATGGGTATAAGAAATTCTCAAATTGTACAGCCATCACAGCATAAACTAAGAAAATTGAGAAGATGAGGGCGATGGTTAAGTCTGTAAACGATTCTGCCATATCTTCTGCTTGCCCACCAAAATCATAAGCATATCCTTCAGGTAAATCCATTGATGCTAGTGTATCTTCTATATCGTTCATAACACTTCCTAAATCACGATCCATAACTTCACTTGTGACGTTCAACTGTGGCTGTTGGTTTTGACGCGATAATGCAACGGGACCTTGCATTTCCTTCAAGTCAGCTACTTCTTCAAGAGCAAGCGCAGCTCCTGACGGTGTTTGAACTTTCATATCTTGCAAATCACTTATAGTGCTGCGTTCATCTTCAGGGTAAACCATAGAAATATCCATTTCTCGGCCTTCCTCACGATACTGAGAAATGACCTGACCTGTAAACTGCAGTTGAATTTGCCCTAAGATTTGATCCTGAGTTAATCCGTATGTTGCAGCTTTATCTTTATCAATGACAATATCAAGTTGTGGCGTGCCATCTCCTGCTGACGACTCGGGA
>DATGTP010000018.1:0-21619 GCA_035301825.1 Pseudogracilibacillus sp.
TCCAATTCTCGATTATGATGGGGATTGCGACGAGTGTGATCACGATTTTTCTCGGCCTTATTTTACACGGTTTACTCCGCTTTCGATTAGGAAAATTTATCTTATCCACCTTGGCCATCTTCGGGCTTTTCTTCCTCGTCAATCAAGTTTGGATGACAGATGAAGCTGATACATCTTATGTAGAAGATGCTGATTCGCCAAGCATTGCGGCGCCATATGATGTCGACTTCTTCACTTACGGAAGTGGCAGTGATATTCAGCGAAAAGAGTATGGTGCTGACGTTGACATCTTAACCGATTCAGTCGATGCCAGTCATTTTATTACAAAGTGGTCGTCAGATAGACGGAAGTTCTGGGATTTCGGTCCGGAAAACTTTCCTATTAATGGCCGGGTCTTTATGCCTGAAGGGGAGGGGCCTTTCCCAGTCTTCTTCATGGTGCATGGCAATCATACGATGGAATACTTTTCAACAGATGGTTACGATTATTTAGGTGAATTACTGGCGGCACGGGGATTCATCTTTGTCTCAGTTGATGAAGACTTCGTCAATTATTCCAATCATTTAGGCAGTCCGAATGACAATTACTTGTTACGGACTTGGCTCATGTTGAAACATATCGTTGCTATAAATGAAATGAATGAGACGGCAGGTCATCCTTTAGAAGGCAAGGTCGATATGGACCGCGTAGCAGTTGGCGGACATTCACGGGGCGGGCAAGCAGCAGCTATGGCGGCTAACTATAAAGCTTTCTTCCCTGATGATGAAGAGATCTTAGAAGAGATGTTAGAGATTGATATCGATGCGGTTATCGCCCTCTCTCCGACAGATAAGTTAGTCGATGATAAGCGGGCGAATTTAATTGATACAAACTATATGGTCATTCACGGGGCACAAGATGCTGATGTTTACAGTTTCCGTGGGGACTTCCAGTACGGGCGGACTGATATACGGGGAGCTGATGACCTCATGAAGGCGACCCTTTATGTCCAAGATGCCAACCATGTTCAATTTAATACGAGCTGGGGTATGCACGATTTAAGTGAACCGCGCGGGCTCTATTTAAATCAAAAAGACCTTTTATCTAAGACAGACCAGCAGCAAGTGTCAAAAGCTTATATCGCAGCCTTTTTAGAAAAGGTCTTCCATGATGATGACCGCTATGAAGCCTTATTTACGCAGGAAGCTCATACGAAAGATTGGCTACCTGATACGACTATTGTTAGTAAATATGTGCCTAGTCATTATCAAGCTATTTTAACTTATGACGAACTACCAGACTATGAACCTTTTGCTGAGGCCAAGCATACCGAAATTACCCGGCCGGTAAACCGTTCTGGCAAGTCTTATGCGAGGAAAGCTTTAGAAGTGACCTTTAACGAGGACGTGACAGAGAGCTTAGCTTTACAAGCTGGCCACTTCTTCAATAGTCATGGCCAGCAAGCAGGCCATCTCGTTTTAACGGTTGCCAATGCAAGTCCAGGTCAAGAAGTAGAACTCGAAACGACAGTAACGATTAACGGTGAAGACCAAACAGATCAGCGTCCTTTATCACCTGTCATTGAAATTGATACGACCTTATTTGGTTGGTTTGATAAGCTTTTCCGGGACGGCAAGTATGAGAAAAAATGGGATCCACAATTTGAAACGATTCATATTCCATTGGATAAGATCGATTTAAGTGAATTAGACGAGGCTATTTTAGACATTACATTTAAAACCGAAGGTGAAGGGAAAATCCTTTTCCAAGAGATTGGGGTTTATTAATACATTACTATAAAAAGCGAGCTTGTTTATGATAAGATAAACAAGCTCGCTTTCCGCTTTATAAATAAACCGTATAATCTTCAGGAAGGAGGCGGCGGAGGAATTGGATGGTCCGTTCTTCCTGTGGGTGTTTGAAGATTTTCTCAGGCGAGCCTTGCTCGATCACATAGCCATCGGCCATGAAGATCACCTGGTCAGCGACTTCTTTAGCAAAGTCCATCTCATGGGTGACGATGATCATGGTCCGCCCTTCTTCTGCTAAGCCTTTCATGACTGCTAGCACTTCTCCAATCAATTCCGGGTCTAAAGCTGATGTCGGTTCATCGAATAAGATAATATCTGGCTTTAAGGCAACCGCCCGAGCGATGCCGACACGCTGTTGCTGGCCGCCTGATAACTCAAATGGATAATGGTCCTGCTTATCGACTAAGCCGACCCGCTCTAATTCTTTCAAGGCAAGCACCTTGGCTTCTTCCTTAGGTACTTTTTGTGCATAAACTAAGCCTTCGGTAATATTTTCTAAGGCCGTTTTATTTTTAAATAAATTATAATTTTGAAAAACAAATCCCGTCCGCTTGCGTATCTCTTGGATGTCTTTTTTGCTGACGCGATTGAAGTTGACTTCTTTGTCATCATAAATAGCAAGCCCGGCATCTGCTCTTTCTAAAAAATTTAAAGTCCGTAACAAGGTTGTCTTTCCTGACCCACTCGGTCCGATAATGACGACGACATCACCCTTCTTCACGCTTAGATCAATCCCTTTTAAGACGTCAACCTTATTAAAGGCCTTGCTTAAACCTTTTACCTCTAACATATGAATCCCTCCTTTTTTATTCACTCAAACCTTGGTATTTCTTAAGCCGTTCTTCCATCCGTTTAAAGGCAAATTCAACGATGGAACATAAAATAATATAAACGATAAAAATGTCTATATAAGCTTCCAAATAGTTGTAGCCGACATTAGCCGCCACCTTGGTTCGTAAGGTAATCTCTTGCAGTGAAATGGCATAGCCGAGCGAGGTCGCTTTTATTAAATGTATCGTTGCCGTACTTAAGTTAGGCAAGGCATTAGCAAAAACTTGTGGAATAAGTATCCGGATATAAGTTTGCACTGGACTTAAACCTGCTGCTAAAGCAGCCTCTCTCTGCCCTTGATCTATGGTCGATAGGCCCCCACGAAAGACTTCCATTAAAATAGCAATCATATGAAAAGAAAAAATAATAAAAGCATACCAGACCGGATGAATGGCAAAAATGTCATAATCAATCTGATACTTTTGAAAGGTCATATTTAAGATTAAAGGAATGGTCGAATAAATAAGAAAAATTTGCACGATGAGCGGTGTTCCCCTGACAAAAGACAAATAAACGATGGAGAGCTGTTTAATGACCGGTATATTATTCACCCGAAAGACCGCTAAAATAAAACCGATAGGCACAGCAATCATCAATGTCACAACCGTCACAAGTAAGGCAAGGGGCACACCGGTTAAAGCAATCCAAAAGGCTTCTAATAAAAAGGCTAAATCCATTTAAGCTGACCTCCTTTGTAAGGAACTTTTATTCGCTTTTTCTTCAATCCATTTAAACAAGTGTTCGATTAAAATTGATAAGATCCAATAAATAAGTGCTAATGCAATGTAAATTTCTAAAGCATGTGTATTGTAATTGCTAGCAATGATGAGCTCTGCCTTTCCAACGACATCAATAAAACCAATCGTATAAGCAAGTGCGCCTTCTTGTAGTAAGGAAATAAAACTGTTAGCAAAGTTAGGCAAAGCCGACACGATCGCTTGCGGAACAATGATCCGAATTAAGACGGTAACCGGATGCATGCCTGCACTAAGCCCTGCTTCAAATTGTCCCCGATCAATTGATAAATAACTGGCCCGAATAACTTCAGCCATGACAGCCCCAAACTGTAAAGAAAAAGCCGTAATGACAAAGTAAATAGTCGGTATATCATTTAAATTGAAAGCAAACACTTTCCCGATCTGGGGAATCCCGTAATAGACGAGAAAGAGTAAGACGATCGATGGGGTACAACGTAAGATCGTAATATATGTATTGGCAAACCATTGGAAAGCTTTCACAGAACTTAATTTAAGCCAAGTGATCATAAAGCCAATAACTAAACCAATGATGGTTGAGATAAATACGAAAAGAAAAGTAATTTTTAAAAAAGGGAGCAATTGTGGAAATGCTCCCCAGACGTACGAGATGTCGAAATATTTGTCCATTGACTCCCCTACTTTCTATTGTTCTAATTCAAATAAATCTTTCCCGTAAAATTGGACAGATAGATCATTAACGATTCCTTCTTCCTTCACTTCTTTTAAAGCTTGATCAAAGTCTTTCACTAAGTCTTCCTCTTCCCGATTGAAAAGCGGCCACGTCTCAATCACATCAAATTCCTTATAAACGAGGTCATCTTCTAAATGCTTATAAGGCGCTTCATCGTCCGTAATTTGACGGTGGTAAGTCCCTTCAATAATAATTCCTCCATCTGCTCGCCCTTCTAAAACCCATTGGACGACATCTAAGGAGAAGACATCCCCTGCTACTAAATTCACTTCATTATCAGGATTTTCTTGATTATAAGTATCAATGACAGCATATTGAGCATTGTTCGTTGCAATAGGAGCTAATTTATAATCCGCATCAGCAAAGTCAGCGAGTGTTTCAATGGCTTCATCTTCTTTCTTTAAAACAAAACCAATCGAACTTAAGCCGATATGTTCTTCCGGATATAAAAACTTCTCTGCCCGTTCATCCGTGTAAAAAGCATTTTTCAAACCAATTTGGAACTTCCCTTGTTCCACCCCTATAAGTAAATCATCATCACTGGTCCCCACAAATTCAAATTCATATTGAGGGAGCTTTTCAGCAACAGCCTTAATGACTTCCACATCATAACCTGTCGGCTTGCCGTCTTCATCTGTATATGAAACAGGTTTCCCTGCTTGAGCATAGGCAACTTTAACCTTTCTCACATCACTGGCACTAGCTGACTCATCATTTGAACAAGCCACCAACAAGACCAAGCCTATTAACGTGATTAATGCTAAATACTTTCTCATTAACCTTCCTCCTCATTTGTTATTTTTTCTTTTTTAGAAAAACGCTCGATGGCGTCATTTGCCAGAGCCGTGACGGTCATGTCATCCATCGGCGGGTTATGCAAACCTGCCCTGACGTCACGGTAGTAACGTTGTAGTGGGCATTTTTCGGATAGACTACGCGCCCCAACAATACGCATAGCTAAATCAACAATCTCAACAGCTTGATTGACGACGATTAGTTTAGCTGCCCCTAACTTTAAAGCAAAAGTCTCTTGCTCATCTTCAGAAGCTGCCTCCCATTCTTTAGCAATGCTTAATAAAATCGTTTCACTTTCTAACCGTTTTAAAGCTATTTCACCAATTCGCTCTTTCACTTTCGGAATGTCTGCAATCGTCCCTTGAATACTATTCGGTGAATAAGAGGTCGCAAATTCAACCGCATATTTTTCTGCCGCTTTAGCAATACCTAAATAGACAGCCGGCACGTGGAGTAACCAGCCATCAGCCTTCTTCCGCCCTGCATTCACTTGAACGAGATCTTCCTTCTTTAGAAAGACATCCGTCAAAACTAAGTCATGACTGCCAGACACTTTCATAGATACAGAATCCCAAACGGGATCAATATGAACACCTGCTAACTCTCTTCTCACTAAAAAGTTGCCAACATCTTCTGTCCCATCAATGGAAGCTGTCACGACGAAATAATCTAATTCAGGTGACAAAGTCGTAAAAGATTTACGGCCATTTAAAAGCCAGCCTCCATCCTTTTCAAGTGCGACTGTTTCAGGCCTCCCGCCTCGTGTCGGACTCCCTGTCGCCCGTTCAGATGCCGCATTATTAATTAAAGCCCCATTTTCAACAACATCATGAGCTACCTCGGCAAAAACAGCCTCATCCCACACCCCATGAGCCCCTAAGTGATGGATAACACCTAAATGCCAACCAATAGCTAGCGCGGTTGACCCACAATAAGAAGCTAACAATTGCTGTAACTTTAACATCTCACTTAAAGAAATAGCCAAACCACCATAAGCCTTAGGCACGGTTAACAAAGGATAGCCAATCGCTTTTAAGTCAGCAAAATTCTCATGCGGAAAAGTGCCTTTCAAATCATGACCTAAAGCCCGATCAGCAAAAACCTTTGCCACCGACTCCACTAAAACATAACGCTCCGCTTCATTTTGACAAGCTCTCAAACCCATTCCCATCTCCCTTTCACTCTATTTATAAGTATTCCTAGCAGATTAATAGGAATTATACATAAAAAAATAACCCCTGTCAACAGGGAATGGAAAATAAATACAAATAAGTGCATATAAAAAAGCCTACACACCAAAATGGTATATAGGCAGTCCATTCTTTTATATAATTAATCTCTCGCAAATACATCTCGAGTGTATACTTTGTCGCGAACGGGTTGAAGTTCATCTTCTAGTCGGTTGGCGACGATGACGTCTACTTTGTTTGTGAATGTACCGAAGTCGTTAATCACTGTCATGCCTTCGAATGTATCTTCTTGGATAACTGGTTCGTAAATGACAACTTCTTTCCCGGCATCTTTCAAGTGGTTAATGACATCTTGAATGGCAGATTGTCTAAAGTTATCCGATCCTGATTTCATCGTGAGCCTGTATATGCCAACAACTTGTGGATGACGTGCTAATATACGATCAGCAATGAAGCCTTTACGTGAATCATTAGCATCTACAATCGCTTTAATGATGTTATTTGGCACACCATCAAAGTTAGCTAACATTTGCTTCGTATCTTTTGGTAAGCAATAACCACCATAACCGAATGAAGGATTGTTGTAATGATCACCAATACGCGGGTCATAACCAATTCCTTCTACAATGTCTTGTGTATTTAAGCCTTTTAATTCAGCATAAGTATCTAGCTCATTAAAGAAAGATACACGCATAGCTAAATATGTGTTAGCAAATAACTTAATCGCTTCAGCCTCTGTTGAATCTGTGAACAAGACGGGAATATCTTCTTTTATAGCACCTTGTGCTAAAAGATCAGCAAATACTTTTGCACGTTCTGACTTCTCACCCACAACAATACGCGATGGATGCAAGTTATCATATAGGGCACGACCTTCACGTAAAAACTCAGGTGAAAAGATAATGTTATCCGTCTTAAAGTTCTCATTCACTTCTTTCGTATAGCCAACAGGAATAGTTGACTTAATAACAATCGTTGCATCTGGATTATACTCTAAAACATTATCAATGACTGTTTCAACAGACGACGTATCAAAGTAATTCGTCTCTGGATCATAATTAGTCGGTGTTGATACAATGACATAATCAGCATCTTTCAAAGCTACTTCTGTATCCGTCGTTGCCGTTAAATTTAGATCCTTTGTTTGTAAAAATTCTTCAATTTCTGGATCAACAATCGGTGACTTCTTATTATTAATTAAGTCAACCTTATCTTCAATAATATCTAATGCTGTGACTTCATTATGTTGCGCCAATAAAACAGCATTCGATAGTCCAACATAACCCGTACCAAAGACAGCAATTTTCATTTTAACTCATACTCCTTATAATTTGGCAACGATATCTTTTAACATTTGCTTTACCTCATTGCCAAACTCTTCATTATTAATAGCAAAGTCAATTGTTGTTTGAATAAAACCTAGTTTTTCTCCAACATCATAACGTTTCCCTTCAAAATCATAAGCAAAAACAGCTTCTTCCTCATTCAACATTTGAATTGCATCTGTTAATTGAATTTCTCCTCCAGAACCTATCTGGTGTTTATCTAAATGTTTGAAAATTTCTGGAGTTAGTACATACCTTCCCATAATCGCTAAGTTTGAAGGTGCCGTTCCTAACTTTGGCTTTTCAACAAATTTACTAACTCTGTAAAGTCTTTCATCCTTTTCAAGCGGATCAACAATTCCATAACGGTCTGTTTCGCTTTCTTCAACTTGTTGAACTCCTACAACTGACTTTCCTGTCTTATTATATTTATCAATTAATTGCTTTAAGCCAGGTGTTTCAGCTACAACAATATCATCTCCCAATAGGACTGCAAAAGGTTCATCTCCAATAAACTTTCTAGCACACCATATAGCATGTCCCAACCCCTTTGGTTCATGCTGTCTGATGTAATGAATATCTATTTCGGCTTCTCTGACTCTATCAAGTAAGTCATACTTACCAGACTCTTCCAACGCCTTCTCTAATTCAAAGTTTGAATCAAAATGATCTTCAATTGCTCGCTTAGTTTTACCTGTCACGATGATAATATCCTCTATACCTGAAGCTATTGCTTCCTCAACAATATATTGAATTGTCGGTTTATCAACAATTGGCAACATCTCTTTTGGCATTGCTTTTGTAGCAGGTAAAAATCGTGTTCCTAAACCTGCTGCTGGTATAATAGCTTTCTTAACCTGCTTCACAAAGTATTCCTCCATTTAAATGTGTAATATACTCTAATTATAAACGCTATATCATGTACATAGCAATATTTATAAAATATTAACAAACAAAATGAATAAACTCACCCTTGAAAGGATGAGTTTATATATCAAAATGCTTTTTGATTAATTTTATCACTCTTGCTTGTTGTTCTTCTGTCATATTTTTTCCACTAGGCAGACATCAACCTTGTTCAAATAATCTTTCCGAAACGGAATAACCTTCTTTTTGTGGATAGTATGTGTATTGGTCAAACAACGGTTGTAAATGCATTAGTTTCGATAGTAGGCGAGCTTCTATATTATGATCAGATAAACTTTTTATAATTTCAGTTCTATTAACTTTAATTATACTTGAGTCTATCGTTAAAACTGTTAGCCACTTATTAGATTTCGTATCTTGTAATTCTGGTTCGAAATTAACAATAGAAAGATCTGTAAAAGCCTCCTAATAGCAATCAAAGAATTTACGCTTTTGAACTACCCTTTGATCTAAAACTTCTAAATGGACTCTACCTATTACCTGCAACTGTATTACTCATTCTGTAATTATAACCAATTTCCGAGTGTTCATAGTGGAGCGTAAAATCCTAACTTGTGTTGATAATATCTCGCCTTTTGAATTGACTCAGGATCATTTGATATAAGTGCACCACCACCGGATATTGTAATTATCTTATTCCCATTAAATAAATATATTCCATAATTACCATAAGCACCACTCTTTCGTCTCTCCTATTACCCCTTTGCTTATCACAGTCACAGGCAGTTATACATTTTTATGCTTAGCGAACCAGTAGGGAAATGTAACTATGACACACTTTAAGCTTTATAGAACCTTTTTTACTAGGGATTAAAAAATAATTTTATTTCTTTGCATCTTTTCTAGTTGCATCTTATAATTAATTTAATATTGAGAGGTTTGATAATTGAACTACTAATCTTCAAGGAGGAAGATGAAAAATGAATACAAATGAATATATTAGACGTTATCAAGTCGCTTTTCAGCGCGTTTATAGGCAAGTAAACCAAATGATTAAGGAATATATTGATGCTGATATTACGACTGATCAATTTCAATTACTACAGTATGTTGGGCAAATGAAGGAAGTAACTTCAACAGAGATTTCCCAACATTTTGGTGTGGGAAAAAGTTCGGTGACAGCCATTGTTAATCGACTAGTTGATAAGGAACTCATTATGCGGGAGCGCAATATTTCTGATCGCCGCTTCTTCCATTTACGATTAACAGAACGTGGTGAGGCAATTGTTGAAAAGACAGAAGCTGAAATTAACAAATATATTAATGAGACGCTAGAACATTTTGATGAAGAACGAACAAAACTGTTTATTGAGGACTTAGAAAAATTATCATATTTAATGGAAGAAACGACTAAAGGAGATTTATAATGAAAGGAATTATTCGCTTTAGATGGCTAATTATTGTTGCCTGGATAGCGGTTGCTGGTTTACTGACGGTTTTTACACCTGACTTACAAGCATTAGTTGCTGAGAAAGGGGCCATTACGGTACCCGATGGAAACAGGTCAGTAGAAGCTGACCATTTATTAGAGCAAATGTCAGATAGTGAGGTTCCGATCGATGACCTCGTCCTCGTCTTTCGTGACGAAGCTGGTGTGACGGAGGCTGAAAAAGCGGACATCGTTTCGGTCATTGAGGAGCTAGAGGCAAATAAAGAGCGTCTTGAGATTCGGGATGTGATTGATTTTTCCGAAAGTGAAGATGTGGCAGAGTCGACCGTGTCTGAAGATGGGACGACCATTCTCGTACCGATTGAGGTGGCTTTAGATGAGCTGGAGATTACTGAGTTACGGGATGAGTTGAATGAAATTGCGGCGGCGGTTGATGTCCCTCATGCGATAACAGGTGAGGCACTCATTGAAGAAGATATTATCGTGAACTCGGAGGAAGGGTTAACGAAGACGATTTACATTACGGTCGTCTTGATCTTAATTATTTTATTCGCAGTCTTCCGTTCCTTTATCGCACCGATTATTCCACTACTTACCGTGGGGGTTAGTTATTTAGTGGCTGAGGGGATTGTGTCGGTCTTGGCAGATACGACGGCCTTTCCTTTATCGACGTTTACCCAAATCTTTATGGTGTCGATTATGTTCGGGATTGGGACGGATTATTGTATTTTAATTATTAGTCGTTTCAAGGAAGAGATGAATGCGCATGAGACGATTCCGCAAGCGGTTGTTGCGACTTATAAGGCGAGTGGGAAGACGGTCTTTTATGCAGCGCTTGCTGTCTTTATCGGTTTCTCAACGATTGGTTTATCTCAGTTCTCTTTATACCAGTCGGCTGTAGCGGTTGCGGTTGGGGTCTTCGTTGTGACGATTGCACTTGTGACGATTGTCCCCTTTTTCTTAGTTCTTTTAGGGCGGAAGCTCTTTTGGCCGTTTGATAAGCAGGCAGAACATAAGGAAAGTAAGTTGTGGGGTGCTTTAGGGCATTTCACATGGACACGTCCGGTTATTTCCTTATTAATTGTCGCACTTGTAACGGTACCCGTTTTACTCATTTATAAGGGAGACCAAACGTATGATAACTTAGCAGAGCTTGATGATAGTTATGATACGGTTATTGGCTTTGATTGGATTGAGCAAGGCTTTGGTCCGGGTGAAATTATGCCGATTACGGTCGTCATGGAGCTTGAAGATGAAGTAGATACGGTTGCGGAAGTCCAAGGGCTTGAGACGATTACGAGTTATATTGCTGACTTAGATGGGATTAGTAAGGTCCGTTCTGTCTCCCGTCCAGCAGGGGATATTATTGATGACTTCTTACTTGAGACGCAGACTGATATTTTAACAGACGGTTTAGATGAGATGATGGACGGGATTCGGGAGATGCAGGATGGGTTAGATGAAGCATCGACTGAAATGAAAGATCAAGCACCTGAATTGGATGAAGCGAAAGATGGGGTTCAGGAGCTTATTGATGGAACGCGTGATGTACGTGATGGGATTAATGAGATTCAAGTGGGTCTTGCTGAGATTGAGGATGGCTTGCGTGATGGGTCTGTCGGTTTAGGTGAAGCTATCGAGGGCCTCGGTGAGATGAAGGCTGGCTTACAAGATACGATTGATGGTCATCGTGATTTATTAGATGGTTATGAACAAGTGACAGGCGGTCTTGTGCAAGCTGATGAAGAGATGCAAGCGGTCCTTGATGATTTAGATATTGATTTTGACTTTGATGAGATGGTGCAAGCTTTAGATGGGGTTGAGCAAAGTATTGATGGCATGATTGCCATTACGGATGGTGTCATTGACGAGATTAATGAAAACCTACCTGAAGGAATGGAAGTGCCTGATATTACCGATATGGAGGAATATCAGGAGGCGACACAAACGGCTAAAGCAATTGTTTCACAAATGAAGAATGAATTAGAAAACGCGGAGGATGACTTCGGTGACTTTGACCTATCTTTCCAACCTTTAATTGATCCACTTGAAGACTTGAATGCGGGTTATAAGGAAACGATTGATGGTCAGCAATCGATTACAGATGGCTTTGATGACTTAATTGCTGGGCTCCTTGAATTAGAGAATGGTTTAGATGAAGCTGCAGATGGGCAAGGTCAAATTGCGGATGGTATGCCTGAGATGTCTGATGGTTTAGCTGAGATGATCGATGGGCAAGAAGAGTTAAAGGATGCCTTTGATGAATTGCAAGATGGTTTAGATGAGCTAGCAGATGGGCTTGGTGAAGCTGTTGATGGCTTAGATGAATTACATGATGGACTTGATGATATGAACCGTTATTTAACAGAAATGGACTTCACATCACAAGAAGAAATTGTCGTCATTCCAAAAGATGCTTTAGAAGAAGATGCATTTTGGGAAGGGGCTGACCTCTACTTATCACCTGACCGAAAGATCGTGAAATTCGAAGCGATTTTAGATATTCATCCTTATTCTAAGGAAGCCTTACTTTTAGTTGATGATGTTGAAGAAGAAGTGAAACATGCTATAGATAAGACACGCCTTGATGTCGTGGATTTCAAAATCGGTGGTATCTCAAGTATGAACAATGACTTAGATGCGATTTCAGCTAAAGACTATGCACGTACAGCAACACTCATGTTGATTGGGATTTTCATTATTTTAGTCTTTATGTTGCGCTCGATTGTCATGCCACTTTACATTCTTGCATCACTCTTATTAACTTATTATACGTCAATTGGGATTACCGAGTTTATTTTCATTAACATTGCGGGTCAAGAGGGACTCACATGGGCGATTCCATTCTTCTCCTTTGTGATGTTGATTGCACTTGGTGTAGACTATAGTATTTTCTTAATGAGCCGCTTCAATGAATATAAAGACGAGATGATTTATAACGGCATGATGAAATCCATGCGTAATATGGGAACAGTCATTATTTCAGCGACTGTCATTTTAGGTGGTACCTTTGCTGCCATGTTACCAGCAGGTGTCCTTTCATTATTACAAATTGCATCAGTCGTTATTATCGGTCTGGCACTCTATGCCCTCATTATACTCCCACTCTTCACACCGGTCTTTGTGAAGTTGTTTGGTAAGTATAACTGGTGGCCGTTTCATGAGAAGAAGGATGAGTGATCATTAAAAAACAGGTCATCGTTTAAAACGGCGACCTGTTTTCTTTATAAAATACTAGCATTTCCATTAACTTAAGATGAACCTTTCAAGTGCATGTGCAACTCCATCTTCATCATTAGATAAAGTTTCATAATCTGCTGCCTCTTTAACGCTTGGCATGGCATTTCCCATAGCAACGCCACAACCAGCAAGCTTGATCATACTTAAATCATTCTCTCCATCGCCAATTGCAATAACATCTTCACGAGCAATCGACAATTGGTCTAATAGCTTTTTTAAAACCATTCCTTTACTAACTTCTGAATGTAGGACTTCATAAAAATGTGGCGCACTCCTAACCATTGTATACCGTTTTTTCATTAAGTCTGGCACAGACTCAATCGTCTGACTTAATCGATCAGGATAATCAATAAACATGACTTTGGGCACTTGAAAATCTTTAGCTAACTCTTTAATTGGCTGATATTGTATGGATATATTATTTTCATAAGCTTCCCTTATTGTATAAAAATGTATGTCTTTATCGGGCGCATATAATTGATCAACTCCAAAGTAATGCATAGGGGCTTCAAGTTCCTGACTTAAGGCATATAACCGAGTTAAATCGTCATATGTTAAGAAGTTTTTATAAACCGCTTCACCTGTGTGTGTATTCACTAGATAAGCTCCATTATATGTGATAGCAAAATCACCCTCTTGATTTAAGCCTAACTCTTTTACAAAAGGAGCAATCCCACCAATAGGCCTCCCAGTCACTAAGACTACTTTAACCCCTTGTTCTTTTACTTTTTGAATCGCTTCTTTCACTTTTGATGATATTTCACCATCATTTTTAATAAGTGTCCCATCAATATCTATTGCTAGTAATTTATACATATAAGATCTCCTTTTACCTATTTAATATTAGTCTTTTAACACAAGAGCCTCTTCTTTATTTAATAGGAATGGACGATAGTATGCTAAGGTGCTTGCCATTGGTAACATCTCTTCTTTTAAATCAATATTCAAATGTTCTTTCAAATACTGTCGACGTGCTTGGAATCGATCCCATAGGTCTGGATATTGTTCTTTAATATTTTCTCGTAATTGTTGATCAGCTAATACAACCGTACTTTCAGCAGATATTCCATGATGTCCTGCTTGTACAGGGATAAAATCTACTTGAAATATATTGCCACTCTGTACAATGGCATCAGAATCTTTATAAAATGGTGAACTCATCCATTCTTCATCAGCCGTTAAATGGCCTGGGTTAAGCTCCCATCCATATTTATCTTGTGGATAGTAAGCTTCAAACTCACGATAAAAATCGCCACCATTTTTACCAATTTCAATATGTTTTAACCACCAATTATAAGCTTGGAAGTAAGGGAAGACTACTTCTTCTAAATAACTTGGATCCACCGCTTCTAATTCTGCTAAGTTATTCACTGCATAACCAGAACGACTCGATAGTCCACCTTTATAACTAACCGTTACAGCGACCTTATCACCCTGCTTTAACTGTCGATCTGTAGGATAAATATTTGCATTTTGGAATCGGTCTCCAAATGCAGATATAGTCACTACATTTTGGTATTGTCCGTCACGATTTAATAAATGACCTATTTCTGTTTCTTTTACCCCTTCTTCCAAACTATTTATCGCTGATAAAACGGCATCAGATGCTAAGGAAGATCCATATTCATAACGTGCAATCTCATTTGCGTTATTGCTCGACCTTGCTCCCCTTCCAGGATGTAAATAAATTTGGCTTGCATTTACTAATTGGTCTTCCCCGAACAATTCTTTAAATGTATCAACTATAAAAGAAGGTAAATCATATGATTGATGGAAGTCATGAAAATCATTCGATAATAACTTCCAACCGACTAAGCCTATTTTTCCACTTGAGTCGACATTCACTTGATTAATATATTCTTTCAAAGGCCTAAATTCGTTCATTGGTTGATTTGGTAGTGAAAACAAGGGACATAAGAGACCATCACTTTCTACCCTAGAAAACTTCACCTTATTATAATTCTCATTACCTAATACAAGTGTAGAATGGCCATCTTGATTTAAGATTTGTAAACCTTCTTCAAAACGAGGGATGAAACCTGTTAAGTACTCAAAATTACTTCCATGTTCTTTGTCTGCATAAATAATGAGCGAACTAATATCATTTTCTCTCATTAAAGTTAATATTTTTTCTTTTCTTTCTTGGATTGTTTGATCACTTAAGAACACAGGAATGCCCGAATGGTCCGGACTAGGTGCTGGGACCCTCTTAATGTCAATATTCATTTCTACCGACTCCTTCATCAATTTATTTTCATGAAAAAAACGAAAGCCATGTAATCAATCAGTTGCATTAACTACAATAAAATTCGTTTTTTCTTTCATCTCTTTATACACTGACTCACATACTTGATTGTCAGTAATAATATAATCAAAATCGGACACTTCACCAATTTTATACATGTACTGTTTCGTAAACTTACTACTATCAACAACGAGAATTTTACATTTTGATTGCTTCATGACTGCAATTTTCGTCATCGCATCATCCTCATCAATTAAAGATACGCCTGATTGAATGCCTATCCCCTCCGCCCCAACAATACAGTAATCAAAATTGTAATTCTTAACATATTCGGCTGTCTTAATGCCAAGAAAACCTTGTGATAATTCTCGGTATTGCCCTGGTACCGTATGCAGATCAATTTGTTCATATTTGGATAATATATTCATCACCAATAGTGAGTTTGTAAAAAAGGTACAATTTTCTTTATCATAGATTTCTTTGGCTGCCGCTAATGTTGTCGTCCCTGCTTCGATAAATACAGAAGTATCTGGCTTAATCAATTTATCACAAAATTTTCCAATTGCTTGTTTTTCATTTATTTGTGTCAATTCTTTAATCGACATCGGATATTCGATTTTATCTGTTTCTATCGCTTCAGCTCCACCATGGATTAAATTAAGTTTTCCTTCTCTTGCTAACTCATTCAAATCACGATTTACTGTCATTGTAGATACATTAAACTCTTCCGCTAATTCTTTTGAACTGACTTGACCATTTACTTTCATTAGTTCCATTATCATTTTCTGTCTTCTCGAACGATTCATTAAGTTGTCCTCCTTAATACAAGATTACTACTTACATTTTATAATAATCGAACTAATAAAACATGAAATCCCTCGTCCTTAAAAACTACTCTATTTAAATGATACACTTCCGGTAAAGAAAAAACAACATAATATAACATTTTTATAAATTTATGTTTACTAGTGTTATATTTTTATGTATAATATTATGTGTAAGCCTTTTCATTCCTAAAACCAAATATAATAGTAACACAAAGTAACACTAGGAGTGAAAGTGTTTAATTTATAACATTTTTGAAATGAGGTTGATGAAATGGTCCAATCCATCAATACTAAAGTCGATTTAGTGATAGAAGCAACTTCCCATTTAGGCCTTCCGGAATATGGAAAAATTATGATTGGTGATAAAGGTTTTGAGTTTTACAATAGTCGAAACGCCCATAAATTTATCCAAATCCCTTGGAAAGAAGTGGATTATGTGATTGCTTCCGTCATTTTTAGAGGTAAATGGATTCCTCGCTATGCGATACAAACTAAACAAAATGGAAAATTCATTTTCTCTTCAAAAAATCCTAAAAAGGTATTACGCGTCATTCGTAATTATGTTGATCCTAACAAAATGGTCCATTCATTAGGTTTCATAGATGTTGTTAAAAGAGGGATTAAAAGTCGGTTTAAAAGCTAATTGCTTTCAATCGATACTTACATAGTAAAAGGAGGTAAAAAAATGGTAGGTATTATTTTAGCAAGTCATGGTGACTTTGCCGAAGGGATCTTACATTCAAGTCAAATGATTTTTGGCGAGCAGGATAACCTTCACGCTGTGTCTATTTCGCCGAGTGAAGGCCCTGATGATTTACAAATTAAATTAAAGAAAGCGATTGATTCATTAGACAATCAAGATGAAGTCTTATTTCTTGTTGACCTCTGGGGTGGAACACCTTTCAACCAAACAAGTTCCCTCTTAGAAGATAAGCTTGATACTTGGGCTGTTGTATCCGGTTTAAACTTACCTATGCTAATTGAAGCTTTGGCTGGTCGACTATCAATGAATACAGCACATGAAGTTGCTAAAAGCATTTTAAGCCCAGCACGAGAAGGAATTAAGGTTCAACCTGAATCATTAGATGCTGAACCTGAAGAGTCAGTAGCAAAACTGGAAACAGGTGGAAGTGTTGGAAAGCCTGGAAAACTCGAGTATGTACTTGCACGAATTGACTCTCGTCTCTTACACGGTCAAGTGGCAACATCTTGGACTAGAGAAGCAAATCCAACACGTATTATCGTCGCTTCGGACGTTGTTGCAGAAGATGAATTGCGAAAAAAGCTCATTCAACAAGCAGCACCGAGTGGGATTAAGGCACATGTTATTCCAATTAGACAATTAGTTAAAATATCTAAAGATGATCAACACTTTGGTGGCCAACGTGCCTTACTATTATTTGAAAATCCTCAAGATGTTCTAAGAGCTGTAGAAGAAGGTGTTCCCTTAGAAACGATTAACGTTGGTTCAATGGCTCATACAAGAGGAAAAGTGCAACCAAATAAAACATTAGCATTTGATCAAGATGATATTGATACCTTTAACAAGTTAGCAGATAAAGGATTAAATTTTGACGTAAGAAAAGTACCAACTGATTATAGTGATAATATGCAAGAAATTCTTAGACGAGCACAAGCAGAAATTAATAGGCAGTCTAAATAAATGAGTAGAGGAGGAAAAAGATCGTGGAATTAACAATCATTCAAATTATTTTAATATTGTTTGTGGCATTTTTAGCTGGTGTAGAAGGTATTCTAGATGAATTTCACTTTCATCAACCGATTATTGCCTGTACACTAGTCGGATTAGTCACAGGAGAAGTTGTTCCATGTCTCATCTTAGGTGGAACACTACAGTTAATAGCTCTTGGGTGGGCAAATATCGGAGCAGCCGTTGCACCAGATGCAGCATTGGCATCCATTGCCTCTGCCCTCATTCTTGTCCTAGGTGGACAAGGTGAAGCCGGAGTAGCATCATCAATTGCTATCGCTATTCCATTAGCAGTAGCTGGGTTATTATTAACAATTATCGTTCGAACACTAGCTACCGGAATCATTCATTTTATGGATGCCGCCGCAAAGAAGGGGAATATATTCCAAATTGAGATGTGGCAAATTATTGCTATTTGTATGCAAGGATTGCGAATTGCAATACCTGCTGGTCTAATCTTAATATTAGGAGCAAATTCAGTTCGTTCAATGCTTGAAACCATGCCTGAATGGTTAACCGATGGTCTAGCTATAGGTGGTGGAATGGTTGTTGCAGTTGGTTATGCCATGGTTATTAATATGATGGCTACGAGAGAAGTATGGCCTTTCTTTGCCATCGGGTTTGTTCTAGCTACCATTTCAGAAATTACACTTATTGGACTTGGTATTATCGGTTTAGCCTTAGCATTTATTTATCTTTCACTTTCTAAAATGGGTGGAGGTTCTGGCCCAGGTGATGGAGGAAACACTGGAGATCCTTTAGGAGAGATTATAGATGATTACTAATAAGGGAGGTAATAGCATTGTCTGAAGAAATTAAATTAACGAAAAGAGACCGAGTTGCAATTTGGTGGCGGTCAACTTTTTTACAAGGTTCTTGGAACTATGAAAGAATGCAGAACGGTGGTTGGGCTTATGCCATGATTCCCGCCATCAAACGATTATATAAAACAAAAGAAGATCGAGCAGCAGCTCTTGAAAGACATTTAGAGTTTTTTAATACTCATCCATATGTAGCGTCCCCAATTCTTGGTGTTACATTAGCACTCGAGGAAGAAAGAGCTAATGGTGCTCCCGTTGATAACGCTGCGATTCAAGGTGTTAAGGTCGGTATGATGGGACCTTTAGCTGGTATAGGTGATCCTGTATTCTGGTTTACTTTAAAACCTATTTTAGGAGCTTTAGCCGCTTCAATCGCAATGACTGGAAGCATACTTGGTCCGATTATTTATTTTGTATTTTGGAATATATTTAGAATGTCCTTCATGTGGTATACACAAGAGGCAGGATATAAGGCAGGTTCGAAAATTACGGAAGACTTGTCCGGAGGCATGTTACAAGATATTACGAAAGGAGCCTCCATACTCGGTATGTTTATTCTTGGGGCCTTAGTAAATCGATGGGTCTCCATGACCTTTACGCCAACGGTCTCCTCCGTTCAATTAGCTGATGGTGCCTATATTGATTGGGCTAATTTACCTTCAGGTGTCGAAGGCTTAAAAACAGCTTTTCAGCAATTTGACGCTGGACTGGCCTTGAGTCAAACAGAAGTTACAACCTTGCAAGATAACCTTGATTCACTGATTCCTGGATTGGCACCTCTACTATTAACTTTTTTATGTATGTGGTTATTAAGAAAGAGAATGTCACCCATTATTATTATTTTAGGGTTATTCGTCATAGGGGTAGTTTTACACTTAATCGGTGCAATGTAATATATAATAAGATAATCAATGCGGCGAATCTCAAGAACGCCGCATGATTTTTTTCATTTATTATTATGTAAATAAAGGAGATTGTTTTTTATGCTTACGATAGCCTATATTGGTAATGGAAAAAGTACAAATCGTTATCATTTACCCTTTGTCATACAACGCAACAAAATAAGAGTTAAGAAAATTTACCAACGCAATCCGCAAAACGAGAGTTGGGACCGGATCCCAAATGTTGAATATACATCAGATCTTGACTCTTTATTAAATGATACAGATATTGACTTAATTGTTATTTGTACAAAACTAGATAGCCATTATGAATATGCCAAACTTGTTTTAGAACATGACAAACACTGTCTCGTCGAAAAACCTTTTACGGAAAGTTCTGAGCAAGCAAAAGAATTATTTGCACTTGCTAAGGAAAAGGATTTAATTGTCCAGCCTTATCAAAATAGACGATATGATAGTGACTTTTTAACGGTACAAAAAGTTATTCAATCTGGTCTTCTCGGCCCTATTCATGAAGTTGAAATGCATTATGATTATTTCCGTCCTGAAGTTCCTGAAAACACTCATACTTTAACAAGAGAGGAGTCCTTTATATATGGACACGGAACTCATACAGTCGATCAAGCCATTAGTTACTTTGGTAAACCAAAACATGTTCATTATGATTTGAGGCAAATTCTTGGTAAAGGACGGATGAACGACTATTTTGACTTAGACTTATATTACGATGCATTAAAAGTATCAATAAAATCAAGTTACTTTCGAATTAAAGAAAGACCCCGTTTCGCTGTCTATGGAAGAAAAGGTTGCTTTATTAAACAGACAGAAGACCGTCAAGAAGAACATTTAAAATTATTTTATATGCCTCATCATAGTGATTTTGGTTTAGATGAACTAGAGCATTATGGCATCCTTACTTATTTGACTGATGATGGACATTATCATGAAGAAAGAGTTCCTTCCATAGCTGGTGACTATGGGAGAGTTTACGATGATTTATACGACATAATCAAAAACGGAAAAGAGAAAGTAATTCAAGATGATGAAGTCATAGCGCAAATTGAAATTTTAGAAAATGGTTTTCAAAAGTTATTGTAAATTTAAGGAGGTTGCATGATGAATATTGGAACAATAAGTACAAGCTTTATTACAGATGAATTCATAACGGCTCTAAAGGAAGAAGGTTCATTTAAATTAGCAGCTGTTTATTCTAGAGGACTAGAAAAAGCTCAGGAATTTGCAGACAAACATAATGCTGGCGCTTATTTTACAGACTTAGAAGCAATGGCTAAAAGTGATTTAATCGATTGTATTTACATTGCTTCTCCTAATGTTTTACACTTCGAACACACTTTACTTTTCTTAAAAAATAAAAAACATGTCATTTGTGAAAAGCCTATTTTTTCTAATATCAAAGAATTTAAACAAGCTCATGAAGTAGCTAAGGAAAATAATGTCTTCTTATTTGAAGCCATGCGAAACTTACCAGTCCCAGGCTTTAAAGTGCTTAAGGATAACCTTAATCGTTGTGGTCCAATTCGACATGTCACTTTAAACTATGCTAAGTACTCCTCACGTTATACTAACGTACTAGAAGGTGAAGAACCGAATATTTTTTCTTTAAACTATTCCGGAGGTGCTTTAGTTGATCTAGGTGTTTATCCGCTAACAGTCGCTGTTGCTCTTTTTGGGAAGCCAATAAACACTACTTACTATCCGGTAACAATTCGAACAGGTGTTGATGGTTCTGGGAGTTTAATTTTAGAGTACGAAGATTTCCTCTGTACGATTTTATGTTCTAAGATTTCAACGAGTCACAACCCTTCTGAAATTCAAGGAGAGGACGGTACATTTACCATTAATGACATGGGCTCTCTTTCTAAGATAACTTTTCAAGCTAACCATACAAATGAGCTTGATCAATTACTTGATGGCTACAAACATCACGACATGATATTTGAAATTGAATCTTTCTACCAAATCATTAAAAATAATGATCAAACCAAATATAAGGAACTAACAGAAATTAGTCAAACTGTGTTAGAGATTACGGAAACTTCCCGAAAGGAAAACAATATTATTTATAATGTTGAAAAATAAAATACTCCGTTGCCTTTATAAAACGGGGTAAATAGAACCACCTTTTGCTTACTAGGCATTGGGTGGTTTTCTCGTT
>DATGTP010000019.1:0-4035 GCA_035301825.1 Pseudogracilibacillus sp.
CCTTTTGTTGCTTTCATGACTTGACCAACTAAAAAGCCTAATGCGCGGTCTTTACCGTCTTTAAAGTCTAAAACGGATTGTTCGTTGTCATCTAGAACTTTGGTAATAATTTCAGTTAGCTGACCCTCATCTGAAATTTGAACAAGTCCTTTTTCTTTAACAATTTTCTCCGGGTCACCGCCTTTTTCAACTAACTCAGCAAACACTTTCTTCGCCATTTTGGAAGAAATCGTGCCATCTTTGATTAGTTTAATCATCTTAGCTAATGCTTCAGGTGTCATTGGTAAGTCATGGAGTTCTTTCAAATGCTTATTCATATAGGCAGAAACGTCACCCATCAGCCAGTTCGACACTTGCTTCATATCTGCGCCTTCTTCAAGAGCCTTTTCAAAGAAATCCGCCATCTCTTTAGAGCTTGTCAGAACTTCAGCATCATATGCAGGCAGTTTTAGTTCTTCAACATAACGTTTCCTACGGGCATCAGGAAGTTCAGGAATGCTTTGGCGAATCCGTTCTTTCCAAGCATCATCGATATAAAGTGGAACGATATCAGGATCTGGAATAAAACGGTAATCGTCTGCACTACCTTTAACACGCATCAAAATTGTTTCTTTCGTTTTTTCATCATAGCGGCGCGTTTCTTGTAAAATTTCTCCACCAGACAATAGGACTTGCTCTTGACGTTTTTCTTCAAATTCAAGACCTGCTTTAACAAACGCAAACGAATTTAAGTTTTTAAGTTCTGTTTTAGTTCCAAACTCATCTTGACCATATGGACGTAATGAAATATTGGCATCACAACGAAGTGAGCCTTCTTCCATTCTTACGTCAGAAACGCCTGTATATTGGATAATATTTTTTAGCTTTTCAAGATAAGCATAAGCTTCATCAGGCGTGCGGATGTCAGCTTCTGATACAATTTCGATAAGTGGTGATCCTTGACGATTGAAATCAACTAATGAATAACCATCATCCCCATGGGTTAATTTACCCGCATCTTCTTCTAAATGAAGACGTTCGATGCCGATTCGCTTTTTCTTTCCATCCACTTCAATATCTATCCAACCATTTTCACCAATCGGATTTTCATCTTGGGAGATTTGATAAGCTTTTGGATTATCCGGATAAAAATAGTGTTTCCGATTAAAAACAGAATGAGTCGCAATGTCACAGTTTAAAGCCATTGCCGCTTTCATAGCAAAGTTGACAGCTTCTTCATTTAAGCTTGGCATAACACCTGGATAAGCTAAATCAATCGGGTTAACATTTTCGTTTGGTTCAGAACCAAAAGCATTTTTACTAGGACTGAATACTTTTGAATTTGTTTTCAATTCAACATGCACTTCTAAACCTATGATTGTTTCAAAATTCATTATTTCCCACCTCCTAATTGAGGTCTTTTTGTATGATGATCTGTTGCTTGCTCGTAAGCATGTGCTGCGCGATATACTGTTTCTTCATCAAAGTGTTTGCCGATGATTTGCAAACCTATTGGCAATCCCTCGCTTGAAAAACCACAAGGTACTGACATAGCAGGCACGCCAGCTAAATTAACTGGCACCGTTAAAACATCGTTCGCATACATAGCTAACGGGTCGTCTGTTTTTTCCCCAAACTTAAAGGCAGTAGTTGGTGTTGTCGGACCAATAATCACATCGTATTTTTCAAAAGCATTCTCGAAGTCTTGCTTAATTAATGTCCGTACCTTTTGTGCTTTTTCAAAGTATTCTTCGTAATTACCAGAACTTAGCGCAAATGTCCCTAACATAATACGGCGTTTTACTTCGTCACCAAATCCTTCGCTACGGGATAGTTTGTACATCTCAAGCATATTTTTTGCGTTTTCAGAACGTTCACCATATCTCACACCGTCATAACGTGCAAGATTTGCAGATGCTTCTGAGGAAGAAATAAGATAGTAAGCCGCTTCAGCGTATTTTGAATGGGGAAGGGAAACTTCTTCCCATGTTGCTCCTAACTTTTCATAAACGCCTAAAGCTTTTTGAACGGCTTCTTTCACTTCAGGATTTACTTCTTCTGATAAGTATTCTTTCGGAACACCGATTTTCAAGTTTTTAACGTCACCTGTTAGTGCATCTGTATAAGTCGGAACTTCCAAATTCGCGCTTGTGGCATCTCTTTCGTCATGTCCTGCAATTACTTCAAGAACACGAGCATTGTCTTCTACTGTGCGTGTGATCGGACCGACTTGATCGAGTGACGAGGCAAATGCCACAAGTCCAAAACGAGACACACGTCCATAGGTTGGTTTCATCCCAACGACGCCACAATAGGCAGCCGGCTGACGAATGGAGCCGCCCGTATCAGAACCTAGGCCAAATAACACCTCACCTGCTGCAACGGCAGCCGCTGCTCCTCCACTTGATCCCCCAGGTACATAGTCTGTGTTCCAGGGGTTACGTGTTTTAGAAAAACTTGAGTTTTCAGTTGAAGACCCCATGGCAAACTCGTCCATATTCAGTTTACCAAGTGTCATTGCTTTTTCTTGATTTAATTTATTAATCACTGTGGCATCATATAAAGGATGCTCAAAGTTTTTTAATAGTTGACTTCCTACCGTTGTTTTTAATGCTTTCGTAACAATATTATCTTTGATACCGGCAGGAATACCAAATAATTTTCCATCTTCACCAGTATCTAATTCTTCTGCTGCTTTTATTGCATTTTCTTCATCGACCGTGATAAATGCTTGAACTTGATCGTCCACTTCTTTGATTCGTTCTATCGATGCCTCAACAAGTTCTTTGGCCGTTATTTCTTTATTATGTAGCTTTTCTTCTAGCTCTTTAATTGAATGATTCAATAATGACATTAATTTCCCTCCTTACTCTAAAATTGACGGGACTCGAAAATGCCCATCTTTATGATCAGGCGCATTCTTGAGTACTTCCTCCTGAGTTGTCCATTGTTTAGGTTCGTCTTTACGCATCACATTCTCCAATTTTAAAGCATGTGTCGTTGGTTCAACACCCTCTGTATCAACTTCATTAAGCTGTTCAGCATAAATTGTTATCGCATCAAGATATTCTTTAAACATTTTCGTATCCTCTTCTGTAACCGCCAAGCGTGCTAAATCAGCAATACGCTTAACTTCATCCATCGCAATATTTGACATATGTGCACCTCCATCTTTTAAATTTTGTCATTAAATCATATATTTTCTTTAAAGCTTTTTCTTATCCTATAAACTCTCATAACACTATTGATAATAGCAGAATTGACCAGCCTTTCGCAACTTATGCGACACTTTATACAGAGCGACGACGTTAAGAAAAATAACTTTTTTCTTGTACTAAACCGATGACATTTAATGAATATACAAATAAAAAATCCAAACAATAATTCAAATCTCTTAAACAGAGAATCAAATTAGTTTGGATTTTAGCTATAATTATAATATAGAGAAGTGTTTTCCATAGCGATGAAAAATTGTGTAACACTTTAGAATTCTAAATTACTCCCCATCTTTTATAAACCAAAGAACTCCTATCCTTTAACTCTAGCAACCGTCTCATCAAACTCAGCTTCAACGCTTTCATGAGGTTCACCAAACAAACTTACGATAACAGTGACAATAAGATTTAATAAGAATCCGGGTAAAATTTCGTAAAGATCAAAGATGCCACCTGATAGAAAATCTCCCCAAACAATCACTGTTACCGCTCCAATAATAATGCCCGCTAAAGCTCCGTTTCGAGTAATTCTTCTCCAGAAAAGAGACAGAAGAATAATCGGCCCGAACGCTGCTCCAAAACCTGCCCATGCATAGCTGACAAGTTCAAGAACCGAATTTTCAGGGTTCATGGCAATAATCGCGGCAATTAACGCAATAACTAATGTAGCGATCCTACCAACCCAGACAAGCTCTTTATCAGACGCCGAACGACGAAATATTGCTTTATAAAAGTCTTCAGCGACAGCTGATGAGGATACAAGGAGCTGTGAATCTATCGTACTCATAATCGCTGAGAGTATAGCTGCAAGTAAAATACCAGATACGAGTGGATGGAATAG